>NZ_JACJER010000060.1:0-28811 GCF_014164185.1 Shewanella sp. SG44-6
AGTATCTAGGTGCAGTTCCAATTTGTCAGACTATGGGTACATTTTATGTCAGAGTATAGTTATATCTTTTCGGTAAGTTATTGAAAGCTGAAAGCTGCCTATGTCAGACTTTGCTTCCAGCGACAGCTTTAATTAATACCAAACTCCACCCAAACTGGTAGTGTTTGGCCAGCTAGCACAAGTCTCCACTATGAGTTAAATAGATTGAATACCAAAAGCTCCCCAAACCTGTAAGGTTTTTGGGCTTCTTACCCGAAAACGTTGATTTGTGGTTAGATTTAAATATAAATCCATCAAAAGTCACCAAAACGGGGGGGATTTTTTTGTTTCTAAAGCGTCTATGTCGGTATTTAGCCGATTTTTATGATTTTTCTCAAATTTATTACCTACAAGGCTAAGACATCTTAGGCTTATTGGTTATTCATTACTGCTCAGTAAAATTTTTATCGCCTATATATTTAGACAACTTAATCTTGCAATTATAACGAATCATGTTTATAAATCGAATGTGGTTTGAATTTGTGAATTACTAACATCAAATCTACACCGAACTAGTAGAGAGATTGGTTTGACTTCTATTAATGAAGTTTAGTCTAAACAAATAAGAGTTAGAGCTAAGTTTAATATCCATTAGAAGCGCTAACCCTACACCGAACTAGTAGAGAAAGTGTGAGAGATAAGATTACAGCTTTTCACTTTTGAGATTAATAACGACATTCGGGGTTGAAGATTTACAAAACATGATTCCTACACCGAACTAGTGTAGATGACTGGATTTATAAGTCTGTTTGTCAGGTGTTTTATGACTCTCAATTATTTCCGGTTGTATTGCACCACCTCTACACCGAACTAGTGATGTTGTTTCATCCTACAGGGTACGGGGTGCAGTAACCCTACACCGAACAAACTAGGTACGTAACTATGTATATTAAATTTCTCCAAACTGCCATTGATGGCATAGAGAAGCAGAGGTCCGAGCTCGAAGGAATGGCGGTAGAGCTAATCGATGAATATTGGTTAGAGTGGCGCATGAAGAATGCTGAGTTAAAAAAATACTCTAAGCCAGGCGAGTTTCTTGGTGGCGAGGTTGCTCCTAGGGCTGTTACACGCACAGGCAAGTTGTATTTGGAGTGGCTTAGGTTTTCACCTGGCCGACTTGGTAAGCGTAGTAAAAGTTGGGGTGACAAAATCCCAGAAGGTGTTCGTGGTTATTCAGCGGATTCAATCGCGTCCAGATCACCAGATTGGGAGCGTGAGTTAATTGAGCGAACTGAAAAAGAATTGGCATTGTTAAGAGGCGTGATAACGGTGCTTCATGAAAGCAAAATCAAATTGAATAGACAAATTCGAAATTATATTAAAAAGGAGATCCAAGATGCCTGAGTTAACAATAAAGAGTAAAGCGGCTAACCAAAAGCCAACTAACCGAATGACAGTACCTGGTATACGTCCACGAAAAGGTGTTCAGGCAAAGGTGAAGGTTTCTAGTGAGATTTTATATTCACACTTTTTTAGCGCTGCAGATAAGTTTGAGGAAACGATTGGCAGAATTGGCGCGCTTTCAATTATGACCAGCCGGCACCAAGATATTCATGAACGATTTGAAACATGGATGGCTGCTGAATTAAATCAATTAGCGTCTAAAGCTGAGGTTATAACCAAGCTTGTAGCTACTGAGCTTGAAGGTATTAATAGCGAAGCAACGAGCTTTAAAGTTGATACACCTGAAGAGTTTTCATTTACGTGGCGCGTTACTCATCCAATCTTTTGGCGTGTATTTGAGTCTATTGAGGTTCTGGATAAAGCAACTTCAGATTATGAGAATTTATGGGTCCTTGGATTTGTTGGTGACAACAGCAATGTGCAGGTGCAAGGCCTTTGCAAGAATGCGATTAAAAATCTATATAAGCGTATGCGCTATGTAGCATTTCGAAGCAAGGATAGAAAAGGCGGTTTGTTTTCAGATGAAGAGTACCAGTCACTACTAAAAGACTTGAATGTAGATCTGTCTGAAATGGAATCGGATGAAGCAGAAAATTCTTTAAGTGATAACAATAATCAACAAGTAATTAATGGGTAAATAATTGATGATTAACTTGAAAGGTAAGTTTGCTGGTTTTGTGGGCCGATTGCTAGGCGATCGATTACCAGCAACTCCTTCTAAGAAAAAAATCATTAACCTTGAATCTAGTAAGGCGATGATTGATAGCATCGCCTATCCCCCAAGGGCTGATGGTGTAGAAATTCATACTGTTGAAGTGATTTGTGCTGCTCAGAATGATTTATTGAAACTTTGTAAGTTCGAGTTGGGTTTAATAGACCCAATGCAATTAGGGTTTAATGAGAGTGTCTTAAATCATAAAACCCGTATTTTCAACTACCAGACATTGGTCTTGTCAGTAGTAGAAAAATTTATAGGTTATGCACATTTATTGCCTGCTTCAGAAAATCATCATCATGCAGCTGTTGGAGGTTTGGTTAGACATAGCCTTGAGGTTAGCCTTTATTCTTTAAGGCATCTCACTAAGCTTGAGTTGCCTGCTGTGAGATTTCCAGACGAATTGATTTCTAAAAGAGCGCGCTGGGAATATGCCGCCTGGATTACAGGTTTGGCGCATGATTTAGGAAAACCACTATTTGATATGAAGGTCATTGCACCTTCTGGTTTGGTATGGAACCCCAATTCACAGGACATATATACTTGGCAGAATGATAATCAAGTAGAAAAATATCAAGTTGAGTGGCGTCACACATCGAGACACGGAAAACATACTGGTCTAGCGGCGATTATTTTAGAGAGAATATTAACCTCTGAAGCAAAGCGTTTCTTGTTTGATGGCTCGGACGACCTTCAAATTATGATGCAAGAGGCTTTGAGCGGCATAGATAATGGTCATAACCCAATTTTGCAGTCATTAAAAAAGGGAGAAGCCCGTTCTGTTCATAATGATATGAAATGGCAATGGGATAGGTTGACGGGTGGAAGAAAGCAAACCTTGGAAGCCGCCTTTGTTAAAAAACTGACAATGATTAGGCGTGAGTGGAAAATCAACGTCCTTAACGAAAGTAAAATTTGGGTTATAGGTCAAGATGCATTTGTCACCTACCCAGGCGCAATTCAATTAATCATGGACGAATTAAGGAGTGATGGGTGGAGTGTTCCTAGTCAAGCAACCATTATGACTGAAATGCTTTTAGAGCGCCGTTTAGTAGAGCCTATCATCGAAAATTACAATACCGGTTACTTTATGCCTGATGGATGTTCTGGCAGGCCTGACCGTCTGATTAAATTGAAATGGGCTGGGATGCTATTTGAGGATGAAATCATTCCGAGAGGTTCATCAGGGCGCATCGAAGTAACAAAAGATGGTTACAAAGGTGTTATCTATCACCCCAATTCGACTGTAGAAGAGTTTGATATTACCCCGACTGCGCAACCTGAGGTTGAAAGTGTTGAGCCTAAAGAGGTTGAGTCTCCAGCGGAACAAGCTGTGAAAAGTAAATTGGCAAATAAGTCTCCTGAAGCTAAAAGCACTAATAAGCCTGCTAAGGTTACTTCAAAGTCTTCGTTACAAAAGACTACTGGTAAAAATGGGGCTACTAAGTCAGAAAAAGATGAAAGCTCACATCCGGAAAAGAAAGATGCTTTCAAAGGAATTGTATTTGCTAATGCTAAGCCTCCAGCTGAGGTAAATGTTGATCCTACTAGCAAAGGTGTTGCCATTCAATCTGATGATATAACAGCTAAATCACAGACGCAGGATAGCGTTGTTAATGATGCATCGCCTAAGGTAAAGGCTGTTAAGCCAAAAGCTGGTAAAAGTGAAGTCACTGCAGGTGGTGAAGCTTCATTGAAAAAATCTATTTCTAATATACCTGTGAGTGATTCGCATGAACCACCACCTCAAGTAGGCAGCAATCTGGCCTCAGATGTAGAAGTTTCCGCTGTTAAACCTAACGATCAAGATAATACATTGAGCAATGATAAGCCAAACAGACAAAATCTATTTACTAGCATTGCTGGTGGCATAACTGACAATCTGATTACGTCATTTGTTGAAGGTGTCGAATCTGGTGATTTATTAGTAGGTAGAGATTTCACATTATTAGATAAATCTTTAAATCTACCAAATGAAATAGCTAATTCATTAGTAAGAGAAATCGGTGATGAGATCCATCGTTTAAAAAATGACGGGCTTTTGATTCTAAATCCTAAAACACCAAGAAAAACGACTGAGAAGGTCAAGTTCGGAAACGATTTCAAGTGGTGTTATCGAATCAAATTCAATCCAGAACTTACTGAGCTTTTTGGTCAAGTTAAAAACCCAGAACCCAAGTCTAAGAAAACCAATGCTGTGACTCCATCTATTTCCGCTAAACCTTTGGACTCCAATATGAGTTTATCTACTGATTTGGATTTTGAGGAATCGCCGAAGCCGTTAATAGGTACAGATGAAGTATCAATGTTCATGTCTTGGATGCAGGTTCAAGGTGAACCATTGTCAATAATAAATGACCGTGGGGATAAACTTTTCAATTTAAAAGAGTGTTTGTCTAAATATGTAGATAGCCAGCGTAAAGGGGCACCGTTGTTAGAACTTAAAAAAGCTGTAGGTAAAGCAACGCAATCATTAGAGCGAATCGAGGGTACGCCTTGGTTATTAATTAATTTTGAGGGTTTTAAAAATGAGCAGTAATAACTCCAACGGTATTTATCTGGAAAATTTGTTTAGGCCAATCTTTGAATTGAAGTCTTCATACTTTTGGGCTGCATCAGTAGTAGGTACTTTAGGTGCTTGGTCTGCCCATACAGCTGACTCCCCTCAATTAGCAGTGCTTCCATTATCAATTATTGCAGCCTCTTGTGGGATGTGTGTTAAGAGGTTTAAAGATGCCCTTCCCCTGTTGAGGCGACAACTTAAGCTACAGTTTAATTACTATTATTTCTTAGATGCCAATGAATTTAGAGAGCGTAATCTTAAAGACCAAACTAAATCATTCTTAGGTAAAGGTTTTGAGTGGGATGTTGAAATGGCGAATCGAGCTTATCAGCTTCAAGGCATGACAGATAAAGATCGAGTCAACAAACTTCCTATTTGGTTGAACCCAGTAAAAAACAAATGGAAAAAAGATACCGCTGAGTTAGAAGGATACGCTTGGATTAATGGGGTCGGTGATGAAAAAGAAATTATCGCTGATGCAAGTATCCACTACTCGCATAATTTATATACTGGCTTACCTGGTGTTGGTAAAACAGTAATGCTAACCATGGCTTCAACCAACTCGTTACATAGAGGTTGCTCAGTATTGGTTACTGACCCCAAAAATGATCCTAATTGGCGTAAACGATTAAAAGCAGAATGCGAAGCTCTCGGCGTACCTTTTTATTATTTTAGTACCGCAAACCCTTCTATATCAGTAAGAATCGACCCGACTAAAAACTTTACGGTTACGACTGAGCTGGCAAGCCGATTGGCTAATACGTTGGATGGTGATGGAGATTCAGGTGCGTTTAAGGCTTATGCTTGGGACAGTTTTTACCTAACAGCAGACGCCTTGCGATTTGTTGGGCGAAAACCTTCTATCAAATCTATTTCAGATTATATGCTTAATCGCAAATATGAACTGGCTGAAGAAGGTTTAGATATGATTTTACAAAAACATATCGGTTCTAATTGGCGAAGCACAATGACAGAACCATTTGAAAAAGTTGGTGGAGGCTCACTGCTAACAGGGATGATTATGTATTACAAAAATACATTGGTCCCTTCAGGCCATGGCAATGACACGATTTCAGGTTTTTTAGGATTTGTTACTCACGATGCCTCGCATCAATCGAAAATGCTGGCAAGTACCAAACCCATACTTCAACAACTTACAGCTTCCCCTTTGGATGAGTTATTAAGTCCCGATCCCGACGCCGACGATCCTCGACCTATTATAGATTTGAAGAAGTTTGCGGATACTGGTGGTGTTCTTTATGTAGCAACCGATTCTATGGGTAACTCAGAGATTTCATCTGTCGTATCCAAACTTATTATGGAAGATGCTTGTGCTGCAGCTGCAACACGATACAACCATGAACAGGGCGAAGGTAGGAGAACTGCGGTATTTGTTGATGAAGCACATGCGGCAATATCTGATGGTTTAATCAACTTAATGGCTCAAGGGCGTGGAGCTAAATACGAGCTTCATGTAGCAACGCAGTCGTATGCCGACTTAGCTGAGGTCGCAGGTAAAGATTTAGCTGATCGCATAGTGGGTTTAACGTCAAATTGGTTTTGTATGCGTGTACTCGATACGCAAACTAAAAATCTTATGAAAGAGCAGCTGCCAGAGGTCCCTATCAAGGTGAAGCAGTGGCAGTTGAATAACTCGACCAATACCAGCACTGGATTAGCTTCATATAGTGGCAGTGTTGGTGAAAGGATAATGGAGGCTGATAAGGTTTCCTTCCCGATAGCTCTATTAGGAGCATTACCTAAGTTTCAATATTTAGCTAGGTTAGCTGACGGTCGTATGGTTTTGGGAAGAGTCCCAATTTTAAAGTAAATAAAACAGGATTAAAGCATGTTGGAACTAGAAAATTCAGATGTTAACTCAAATTCGGCGGCGGGTAGAATTGCATTGATAGTATTCTTTTTTATCCTAGCTTACGTTTTTGTGGTAATGGAACCAGATACCTTCAAAGAGTCATTAACTGAAGAGGTACACCAAATTGACAAGACCTTGGGTGATAAGAGTGCTCTGGTAATTATTAATAGAGCCAAATCATGGTACCGGTTTACTTTTGAGAAATCAGGATTCAGTGGTTTTTTAAATACATTAACGATGGAGACGGGCTTGAAAGGTGATACCTACTGGAGGACACCAATGGCTCGGATCTCTGAGAACCTTAAAATGCTCTGGTATCAAGCTTGTATGCGGGCTAGCGTGACCTTATTTTGGGCATTTTTAATTTTACCAATGTTCTTCGCAGCATTAGCCGATGGATACTATAAACGAAAAATTAAACAGCATGAATTTACAATTAGCTCAACAGGTTATTTCCGTCTTTCATATTGGTTAGCAATATTAGGTATTGTTTGTGTGAAGCTATATTTTATTGTTCCATCAGCAGGGCTTATGAATCCATTATTTCCTTTGTTTGTTGGATTGGGTATAGCACTTTTAGCCAGAAATCTAATATCTAATGCATCAAAAGTCATGTAACAAGACACCTAATCTTACAGATATAAAAAAATGTGTAGACAAACAACCTAAACATTCTAAAATGGTTTCCGGATAGTTAAAAACATATATCTTGGAGATTAAGAATGACTGAATCTAAAAAAGGAACATCGTTTATGAGTGCTGCTACAGAAAACTTTAAGAACAACAAATCAATGCGCTTAGTAGGTGCTTTAGCAATCCTTGCTGTTGCCTTCCTAGTATATTTGATTGCCACCTCTGGTAACGCTGATGCCGTAAGTGCTGGTAGTGCAACATTGCATACTCAGTTTGACCAAATGTGGGATGAAGTAAAAGGCTTGCTAACTGGCTCTCCAGCTAAGGTATTAATGGGTCTTGGGATTTTGGGTGTTCTTATGTTCTCGGTAGTAAAACCTAACTTAATCGGTTTTGCTGCAAGTGTTGTTACGCTTTTAGTTGTAGCGAATGCTGCAGGTACTATCGATACAAGCTTAACAATTACAGTAGAAAGCCTAAAGGCATTAAAAGAATTGCATTAATTTAGCTTTTCCTACATCAAAGAGGGGTATATCCCCTCTTTTTTGTTAGTTTTTGGTGGTGAAAATGAGCGGTTCAGAAACAACAAAAAAACTCCCTAAGCGTGTTAATGGTGAGATCAAATTAGGTGTAATTCACCTTGTCACAGTGAAATTAATAGCCGTCATAATGGTTTTTGGCATTTATCTTAGTCATTTTAACATCGCAATGATTACTTCTATCGTAGTCGGCCTATGGATGGAGAAAATGATTCAACGTTACGGCAGGGGTATTGTAAAACACTTTTTCTGGCATTGGGGGGTGTGGGTCGTTGATGACAAATACCAAATTCCAAGCCCTGCAATTAAGAAATACTTTAAGTGAGGTTAAAGATGCTATTTAAGTCAAAAGCTATTGAGTCATATGACAATTTAAACAAATCGACTCACAATACAAGTAGAGCTAATTTGGCATTATCAATAGGCATTATTATTCTACTATTAATGCTCTTTAATAAAAAAGAGTCGGTTGTTGCTGTACCACCCAATTTTAATGAACCGATTATCATGGAAGCAGGTAATACCGCCAATAAAGAATTCAAAATTCAATGGGCTATATCGATTGCAACCTTATTGGGTAATGTCAACAAAAAGAATTATCAATTTGTCATAGACCGAATTGTTAGCCTTGTCCCGCCAGAATTAAACCCAAGTAAAGCCGAGTCGTCGATACTGAGTATGCTAGAAGAAAATGAACTCCGTGGCGTTAGGCAGGAGTTTACTTTAAGTGATGCAGCTTATAGCACTGCAGTTGATTATGTTTGGATATTCGGTGAGAAAAAAACAATATCGATCCGTTCTGGCGCTACAGATGCTACCCCTTGGACTTTTGAAATCCGTATAGGAGCAAGAGGTGGCTATCCACGAATTCTAGATATTCAACAGTACGCTGAGTTAGTTATACCGTCTAAACGAGAAAGGGAAATTGCAGCGTCAATGAATGAAAATCCAAATTTAGTTTTGGAAGGTTCTGAAATTATTAGATACGAAGAATCAAAGGGTGAAAAATAATGAGAAATAAAGCATTTTTAGGTCTAGTCGCCTTTACTTACTCATTTGCTGCGCTTGCTGTGAATGAATCGATCTACGATTTGCCTACGGAAGCCATTTCTGAAGAGCGACAAGTCACAGACTCTAATCAGCTATTGGTAACTGAGCGAGTGCCAGAAAATGCAGCTGAAGCTGCTACGATGGCAGCAATGGATAGAGCGATGACGGCAGCAGGGATAGATATCAAAGAGCAGCCAAATTTAGCTATCACAACAGTGAATGGTGTGCCGAGTATCGGTGTTAAGCCTGAAGTTGGGCCTGCTCTTTCTACCCCAGTTAATTTTGACCAAGCAATTAAAGCTCAAAATGTTGTTTCGGGTCGCGATGATTCGATGGACAAAATTCGAAAAAAATATAAGAGTCATCAAAAAGTCAGTATCAAAGCTGGCCATACTGAATTAATTCCTATTAGCGCGGGTATGACGAACCGAATTTGGACCGAGTTTAAAAATGTGAAAACTACCACATCCGTTCCAGCAGATGCAGCACTAATACATGCTGATGGGTCATTCGTTTATATCGTTCCTGGTTCTAACGTTAACTCAATAGATTTAATTCTTGAAGAAGAAGGCGCTCCAGAAACGGCTGTTAACTTAACGTTGATCCCGCTTGATGTTCCACCAGTAATGGTTGAATTAAAAGTCGATATGAATAGGTCACAAAAAGAAGCTCAGCGATTGGCGATAGCTACAAGCGAAGAAGAAGAACTGCTTGAGCTCGAGGCGGCAAAGCAAGCGGAACGGGAACGTCTTTTCTCTATGCAAAACCCAAATGGTGCCGATGCTCATGTAAATTCAATAATGACTTTACTTGAGAAGGTCGCTTTAGCAGATATCCCTACCGGTTATGAATTATTAGAAGGCAATGAGATTGATCCAGCAAAACGGTTTCCTTGTGAAATAAGCAAAATATTACCTCTATACCATGAAGTTAAGCAACAACTAGTAGGTGC
The DNA here is from genome assembly GCF_014164185.1 of Shewanella sp. SG44-6. Taxonomy (NCBI): domain Bacteria; kingdom Pseudomonadati; phylum Pseudomonadota; class Gammaproteobacteria; order Alteromonadales; family Shewanellaceae; genus Shewanella; species Shewanella sp. SG44-6. Next base: position 9,769 of record NZ_JACJER010000060.1, read on the forward strand.
GAGGACAGTGGTTGATATTATTGAAATTAGAAATGATGTGAATGGTTTGCGTACATTCAGGGATGAATCCTGCATGGGTGAAAACAAAGAAGATGTGATAGCGGTGGCCGTACTAGATAAAGCAACTTTAGCTCCTGGTGAGAGTGCAGAAGTTTATATTGTTAGGGACCGTTTTTACTTTGAACGTCAAAGTCGCAAGCCTAAACGTAAAAGAGTGGCGAATTAAGGGGTATCACTATGATTAATCAACATATAGAAAAGGCGCGTTCATGGTGGGTTGAACAACCATCTAAAGTGCGCTTAACCGTTTTGGTCTTGGTGGCGTCGGTTCCACTGTATTACATGGTGGATATCATGTTTCCAACACTTGATAATCAACCTCAAGCGAGACAAAAGTATGTTCAACCTACATCGGTATTTGCTTCGACTGCAGGAGCTGACAAGATGGATGCTCAGCATACTGAAGCCAAGCTTGAAGCTTTGAAAAACCAAATTAAGTCCAGGGAAGCTAAAATTGATGCAAAAGAAATGGAGCAGAAAGCTTCAGAGAATCGATTGCAACAACAAATAGATCAAGCAAGATTAGAGGCTGCAGGTACTACCGAGAAAATGAATGAGTTACTTAGGCAGGTTGATTCGTTAAGTAATTACATCACAAAAAATGTGACTAACCCACAATCAGGGAGTGGTAATAATTTTGCTGGTACTCAAAAACCAGCATATGAACCTAAGCCTGGGCAGTTCTCGCTTAATCCAATTATGAAGCAACAACAACTTAACCAGCAGTCTTTGCCAGCACCAAGCCCCCAGAGAAGACAGTTAAGTTTAAGTCGTGGAAGTGAAATGGTAGGTGATACTTCCAGTGAGGAAGATACAAATAATCCTAAATTAACAGCAGCTGCAGAAAAAGCCAAAAAATCAGTAGCTCAAGAGGATTTAGGTGATGTAAACAATGTCCAAAATCAAGAGAATGAGTCTTGGTTGTCAGCTGGAACAGTATTAACTGGAACGTTGGTAACTGGTCATAACGTACCCACCAGCGGTAATGCAGATAGGGACCCTGCCCCAGTGATGATAAAAATCACTAAAGAAGGGATCATGCCAAATAATTTCTCAATTGATTTGCGCGGCTGTATTGTCATCGGTTCAGCAAGAGGCGATTTATCTACTCGTCGCGTATCCATTAGGGCAGAAACCATATCCTGTATCGATGAGGAAGGTCGAGCTATAGAACAACCTCTAATGGCGTCAGCACAAGGTCCGGATGGTCAGGGCGGCATGCCTGCTAAGATGGTAACCCGCTTTGGTGAAGCAGTGAAGCAATCAGCTATCGCTGGTGTTTACAGCACACTTGCGGAAACTAGCGTAAGTTTAGCGAGAGGTAGCGGTAATCAAAATCAACCAGACTTTAACGGTGTTATAGGTTCAGCGGCGGCTGGAGGCGCGGTAACCGGCTTTGATAAAATTGCGGAGTTCTATTTAGAGCTAGCAAATGAAGCTCGACCATATTTAGAAATGCAACCTGGTATCGAAGGTGTAGATTTAGTGGTGCAGCGTGGTCAATCGCTAAAGTGGAAAGGATAATAGTATGAATGATGATAACGATATTAAACCTCTATCAGCCACAAGAGATACACCAGATGTTACACATGTAGAGTCTAATGCTGAGATAAAAACTAATTTAGTCGTTAACAAAAATGGCAGAATAGCTGATTCACTTTCTACGTTCGTGATAGCAGCAGTTGTCGGTTTTTTCTCATATATGGCCGCAGACATTAGTGCAACGAACAAGATAGAAAACTTGAGGCTCGATAACGCACAAGTGAAGGTCTTGAATATACCTGAAGTTGCCGAGCAGTGGTCAGACTTAGAAACAAAACAGCTCCAATTTGCTATAACAGAACTGGTGAATGGTTACACAGACTCAGGTTATCTTGTAATTGATTCAAAGTATGCCCTCGGCGATGTGCCTGACCAGTATTTGATTAACATTGCTGATATCGATGTAGTTAAAGCTGAGTTAGCAAAGCTTATTGAAGAAGGTGGTTTATAATGAAAAAAATAATTGTATTAGCCTTACTAACTCTAGCTGGAACAGCTCATAGTGAAACACTAACAGTAAAATATTGCCCAAGCGAAGCTGATACCCCAAACAGTATAAAAGCGAAGTTAAGTAGGAAAGCTACTGACGAACTCAAGGTGATAGGTTTTAGATATAAGCAAGCCCTACTTGAAATGCACGATGAAGACTCGTTAGAAGTTGATACAAGGGTTTTAGGTGAGCCACCTATAATCACTTCAGTTAGCTATGACGTTGATGGTGATTGTAACTTAGGGATTTACACCTACTAGTGACACCAGCTTAATTACTTTTGGCCGCTCTCAACAGGAGCGGCCTTTTCATTCCTGTAAACCATTAACATTTAAACAAGTCGAAAAGCTATAAAGCCACACCTTAAGTAAGACGTTCACGGAATTAATATGATCGGACTTTAAAATTGTATGGCGCTAACAAATACAATGAGCTCCACAGAAACAACTTCTGCGGATGCGTTTTTATCTTTCTTTTGGGCTAATTAGGTCAGCACTCTCGCATCGGTAATGTTAACCACTAACAATTTGAGCGTTAGGTCGGCAACTCTTAAGCGGCTGCGCTCTCCCTCCTCTTAAAATAAATATCATTTAAATAATTTTGTCTTTAGTTCAGCGTAAAGATCGCCAAATGGCCATATATCGCGTTTACCAACGTGGATGTAATCATTGAGGTAGTCATCTACGTCAAAACTAATGTGACGCATTTTACGAATATTTAGCTCAGCATTCTTGAGCTTATCGATATCTGGTGAGCGCTTAAGGCAAATAGCAGCAGTCTTAGCTTTTAGTAAAGCCGAGTTGATGGCGTCATTAATCGAACACCCAATAGCCTCTATTTCTTTATCTATTTTTGTCTTCTTTTCCGCTGCCTTTGATTCTCTTAAGGCGATAGCTGCAGCTTCCTTATTTTGTTCATCACTCACATATTTCTCAGCATTAAAGGTATTAGCAATAATAAGCGCCGTGTTGTAATCAACCCCGTTGGCCAGTGACACTATGAATGGCCATGGAGTTATATAACCGAAGACATTGAATGTTAGGTTTTGAGTTGCGTAATTCGGAGTAACCGAGGCTTGCTTAAGGTCAACTGATAATCGATGGCGCAGCACGAATTGATTAGGCTTCAGTTCGATAGGAGTAAAGTCATTGGGTTCAGCTAAATGCGTTTGCTTTGGTACGCGCCATTTACGGGCTCCAGAAGCGGTTTTATGGCTTACAAAGCACTTGCCTGTCGTTGTTAAAATATCACCTTTCAATATACGCGCTTCCATAATCACTCCTAGAAAGTTGTTTGGTTAATAAATTATTTAACCATAGAAAGTTACTGACACAAGGAAGTGAGGGTAATTTTTACGTTCATGCATGTGATGGGTTAATAGTTATTTATCAACTAATTACAGTGCTGGTAGAAAGGAAAGATTTGTGACTGCTTAACAAAATTTAAAAAGAGAGGAAAAAAAACCCGCAAAGAATGCGGGAGGAGTTATTGCTATGCTACTTATTATAATGGGTATTCAAATATTCTTTATATCACTCTAAAAATGCATATTGTACAGTTCGCCTGTGATGGGATTCGTTACGGCTATCGCCACTTCTGGTTACCGCTAGAGGTATCTACTTCTAATGAACAGCCACATTCATAACTTACATAAATTGTTTTGTAATCATTCCCGTAGTACCAGTTACTAAAATTACCGTTATCTGGACTCACACTTGGGACCGTAATGCTCATGTTGTTATACCAATCACTGATACCCATAACCAAACCTCTTTTCTTTCAGATGTATCTATTACATCACAGAAATCATTCGATGCAAGGAAGTGAGCGGAAATATCTAATATTCAATGAGTTATTTGCCCAAACCTAAATTGTTACTGGTTAACTTATATTACGATGAAGAATTCCTACAGTAGAGCATGATAATTATAATTCGTGAGTTATTAACAACTGCGTCGTATCGTGTTGGCCTTACAGAGGGGAACACCATTTAGTTATAGATGCAGCGACTAATAGAATTCTTCACCGGTTGCGCTTTTTAGGGCTTTTTATTGTTTTTTTGATGCTCTTTAAGCTTTCTGTCCGAAATCCTTTTTAATATCCTCCCTCTTGCTGCTGCAGGCGTGTTGTAGTCATCTGTTAATGACAGCCCCATTTTGATATTAAACATCAAATCAACTTCCCAGGGACTTCTTCGAATGCATGATTCATCCAAGAACTGGCCAAAGGATTTAGCGTTGCCTGCATCGATGCGCCTCTTTATTCTGTTAGTGACTAAATCTAATAAACGGTGTGCCCTTTGTATGCCGATGTTAATAACAAACAATTTTGCTATTTGCTCACAAGGTAGAAGAGACACGTTAGAATCGATATACATAATATAGGTCCACCAGAATTAAATAAGTTGGTTTAAAATTGTTCATTTATTTACGTTGTATTCACTTTCAGTCATGTTTTATCTTCTTAAGGACATTGGGATTAGCAAAAGGGTTAAAATACAAAAACTTATAGTTGCAAGGTTAAGTTGGTTGTAAATATAAAAATCCAATAATGTTAGTGGTTAACATGAAAATAAGTTGCTTTTTAAGCCTTCATTTCACGGTTGCGACGCTGTTGTCGCAAAAGAAAATAATAAGAATTTGAAATAGAGCGCATATAAACGCCCTATTCCTGAATTGCTTTTGGCTGGTGGCCTAAAAATTTAATGGAGTAATCTCAGGGGTGGTACAGTCTGGTGCTAAATAACCATTATTCAATAGGTATTGGACCTTCTTATCGAATGGTAAAGTATTCACACTTAGTACCGTTTTATCTACCCTTGATCGTGATGCCAATGCTTCAGTAAGCTCATGGACATTAACGTTACTGGAATACATTAAATGAGATTCAGTGAGAGAACGATTTTCACAAATAACGTTCTGAACTTTCCAATCCATGACAAATTGGGAATCTAGGTTCTGCTGCAAGAATGAGGCGATGTTGTTGGCCTGATATGCTTTGACGACTTCTTCAATCGATATTAAACCCTCACTGTATGGGTCTACGTTCTTAACAATAGCCTTACCATTAGGGTAAATTCGGCAATAAGTTTTACACCCTTCAATATCTTCAGACCATTCAATTAATTTGTCGTAAGGGATTAACAATTCTTCTAACTCATTTTCAAACCCCAGATCACCATTTTGGACATTGTTGAAATAAAGGGTCACGGTGATCTCATCATGCTTGCACACAGAGTCAGGGTGTTGAAAGACATGGTAGTTAGCTAAGTAATCAAAGCTTCTGATTGTGAGTGATACAGGAGAGCTTTTCATGGGGTTTGCCTGTACAACTTTCAGTTGCTCTGAGTTGTATGTAGGTAACGTAATCATAGGCACCTCTTATTGCTCTAAATCGATGCGATACAGGATTATGTTGTTTTCATCGGCAAGTCGTTGAGCTAGTGATATGTCTCGCTCAGAACATACATCAGCAGTAAATAGTAAATCACCTAAAAACAATTCAATTTGTTTTACTTTTTTTGAGCCGCATTGATTGATGCGCACTTGGATTTTACTTAAATTCATGAGTGATACTTCCTTGGTTAGGGTATTGATATTATTATGTAAATTAAAACATAAAAAGTTTGCAGTACAAGTAAGTGAGGGTGTTTTTGTTATCACTAAAATTGAGTGATTGTGAGTAACTAACAAGACTTATGAACACTGCAAAATAAAACAAAAAGAATTTAAAAAAGGATAAAAGAGTCATTCCCAACTAGAAAGCCTTAAGTGAGTAAGTCACATTAATGATCAGCGGCTTGAAGATATATTTAGACCTATCCCACGGTGGTAGCAAACTCGATATAAAGTTAATGCCTCACACATAGCAGTATTGATAATCGCATGTGGTTTGAAAAAAAAGGGTGAAAGGATAAAAGTGAAATTATAAAAAAGCTTTCTTTACGGATGCGTTTTTAATGGCTGGTGGCCATGACGGTTAATAACCACCAGCTAATTTATATAATAGGTTTGATGTTAATACATTATAAAGATGGCTTGGTAAACGTAGTGTATTCTGTCAATGCAACTGCATAATTCTTTATGGCAGTTCGTACCAAGTCATAACCAGCGCCAGTATCATTAACCAAGTATGACTTCTTGTTTTGAGTTTTTATGGCTACATACCCATTCGAAACCAAATTTTTTACCCATTCGATGACTTCTGGGCCGTTACTGAATGACGCTGTAAGCAACTTTTCCTTAGTAGCCAATACACTTTTGAGTTGTGACTGCTTTCGCTCCGCTAGCATGCTCTCAAGGGGGATTTTGCAATACTGGGCGATAATTAGGTCAATCCCCTTCATTGATAAAACTGGTTTTACTCCTACAGCTTCACAGAAAGCGATCTTAGATTTATCGTTGAACCCTTTGCCGTGAGACAGTAAATCTGTAAGTACCTTATATTTTTTCCCTATCATTGCTTCACTTAGCATTTCGGACCAAGTAGAGCGTTTCTGGGGATCGCCATTAACGGCTTGATCAATGATAGCTCTTAGCTGTGACGGTGAATGATTTTCAAATTCCATGGTATGAGTTCCTGACAAAAAATATTAAAGATTATTGAAAGAGCCACAAATAGCAGCTCGTTAATCTAGCGTTACATCATCTAGAGCATGCTATGCATGATACTGGTGCGTCGGTGATATCAATGTCGTCCACCAGCTCTTCCAGTGAAGGCTTTTTGTATTCGATAATACTAATGACCCGTCCATAATCTTTAGCGTCATTTAGCTTTGTAAGCGATGCACTTGCAATCTTACTAATATAAGGGTCATCAGATTTGGCCGCTTGTCTCTCACCTTCTGTGAGTAAAATGCGCTCGATTACCGCCGTTGTTTTACGTATTGCAAATAATGGCGTCCGGTCGTTTTGCCAGGTAAATACTCCTGAAGGAGTGGGAGGTATTTCGGAATCAAAATTATCAACTTCAATTTCATAGATGAAAACTTGGCGTTCAGTATTCAAATCTGTTCCTTGATACATTTCCTTGGTATGCAAGCGGTGCAACCACCAATGCTTTAGAGCAATCTTTATTCCTCCAAGGGTAGTTGAATAACTGATGAGCTTTTCATAAAAAACATGAGGTTTAGAGGCTATGCCGTAGCTATTAGCATAGTAATGATACTCAACAGCGGCATAGAGCTTTTTGGCTGAGCTGGCACCAAACAAGTCTACAACACTATCAGTTACCTTATTTTTGCCGCGCTTCATCATTTCAAAGCCACCAGCTGGGTTACCTAATAATTCTGGACGATAGTAGTTAACATGATTACGGGCTACGCCAAGTAATGAAGGTATTTGTTCTGGTAAGGCATTATAAATCTTTAGTGTCTCACTTGGGATATCTTCTGTAATAGCTGCACGAGTTAGATCTACTGGTGAAGTGTTCCAAGCATCAATGATTTCACTGCGTCTTGAAAAAATACAGATCTTGCAGCCGGAACGTGATTTGTTTAAATAGTAAGTTGGAATCCCTTGTAGCTCAGATAGGATAGAGTTGACATCGGACTTAGTAAGTCCTAATGCTTGCAATGGGTAGAATGAAGCGATGTGATCTACTTGCCAATCCATACCCTTTCTTTGTGTTTCATCAGCTCTTATGCCAACAGCCTGTAGGAATACTGAATCATCACCATGTCGCTCTTTTAATGCATCAAAGAAAGCTCGAATAGGCTTTACCTTGAGCGTTTGAGTGCATGAACGAGCCCTCTGACTTGGTAAGAAATTACCGTATTTCTCAACACCTTCAAGTAAACCAATTTTAGGTTTGAGCCTAAGAATTTTACTGCCTGTTATTGATTCAAAAAGCTCTAGCGCCTGTTCTGTTCCTTCAGCCTCAATACCTGTATCAGCATGAACGTAGGATATTGGCAATTTTGGAAATAATGCTCTCATCACATATGCAGTCACAAATGAGTCAATACCGCCTGACATAGGGACTATGTAAAAATTCTTCTTCCCTTCTACTTTAGGTAGACAAAATCCTGATTTCGCATATTTGTTAATGATGTTGGCTAAGCTCATGTTGTCACCTAATGTCTTGATGTATGCAATTATTACAACATACATTTTCTCCGGCACAAGGTTTTGAGGGTAATTTTTAAGTAATCACTTCGGTTTTTTAGAGTTCGTAGTTAATTAAATAAATTCAATACTATAGGTGTGGTTTTTGTGGGATTCCCACGATGGGATTTTTAAGGGTTTGTGAATCACTCACTAGAAAAAGCGTAAAGTAAAAAATAATAAGTCGAAAATAGGTTATGGATGAAGATTGCTGGTGGAATATCTGGCCACCAGTAGGTAGATAGCCAGTATTGTATTGGTAGTAATTATGATTATTTAAACCTAAAAGCTCTAGTGATTTACTCTGAAGTTCACCAGGTGTAAATATTAAAGTAATCTAAATATTAAACCTTTAAACAAACTTATATGGTCAAAATGAAATAACAAATATGATGGGATGAGACAAATAGCCGTACAAGCATGTAAGACATTCCTCCTAGCAGACAAGGCATTGATTTGTTCGTTTTCTTCAATGAATGATAAATGAAGGTTGTTTTCAGAGCTGCTTGTTTCCGTCCGTGTTTTGGCTGAAATTATTTTGTTTATTTGTTCAACTTTATAGTTGAAAATTATTCTTATTATTACTGCTAACAATAGCAAAAAAACAACTAAATCTAGAAGCGCCACATGCTTATCCATTGATTAATCCAACTTAAGTTAAAAATTAAGAATATTTTTATGATTGAAGTAGTGCCAAGTTAATACGTTTAGGCAATTACTCAAGCATTCTGTTTTTTACATTTTAATAGGTCGTGATTCCTTTGTTCATGCTCTAGGATTTATACACCATCATTATCATAGACTTCTGTTGATAAGCAATGCAGTTGTAAACTTACATTTTCTAAGCTTTATAAGCCCCCCTCTCCGCTTCTATCTCTATATCAGCGCGTATGTTGCTGATCACAGTGTCTTCATTAAATAGGCAGTGAAAAGTGAGTATGCCAACGGCAGAGGGTGTACCCCTGCCATCATGATTACGCAGCTCTTAGGTTTGTCAACATTGGGATGTTATTAGAACGTATTTTCATATCATCACTAATTACCCATACTCCTTCTGGTACTCGTTGTTCTGTGTCGGCCTCTTCTGTAAATTCCTCTTTAGAACGAACCCAGCCCAACACTCGTGATACGGTAACATTAAATCTCAACATGGCTTCTTGATTAAACTTTAAGTGACGATTTCCATTTTTATAATACTTGATATGAACTAGCTCTATCGTATCTCCAGATAGGTTGTCTCCCATTATAGAGAGCTTTCCACCCGCTTGAATGTCCTTGTAATTGTCAGTTACATACAAATTGTTATAGCCAAGTAGTTTAAGCGCAACCATCAGGTCATTAGTAAACACCCGAGCACCTTCAACTAAACCGTGCTCCCATGAATTAGAACCGAAGTTGGTCCAGCTGGTATGGATGAATCGGTAGTCTAGCAAATACTTAACGCCTTCTTGTGGCTCCCGAGTGTAACGCCAATCATCCCGATATAAGCGCTCATTAGATTTATAGTGCCTAAGAATAGCATCGGTACTAGTAAGGTCTAAAAACACATCTACTAAGCTTTGCTCAATCAATTCATTAGCCATTTCTATCGCGTAGTTAATTACATACAGAGCATTCAAATAAGTAAAATCTAATGCATTTGAGCTCAGTGTTTTAAGCAAAGAGGCTTTGTGCTTTCCAGTTAAACGACTTGATATAACGTCCAAATGTTCAAAAAGTAATGACCAGTAAACGTTGCGATATCCTAAAAGCTTTTCCTTCACCGCTTCTAGAATACTTTCATATTTAATGCCTAACTCCTTTAAAAGTTGCGGGTTTAACTGTCCGATGAGTTTATATTGCTCAAGAGTTTTTTGTAGATCTTGCTCATAACTGTTTAACAAAGCCCAAAGCACCCCTTTGGAAACCATAACTTCATGCTTTGGTGTGCCTTCAGTTTCCATTTCAGTTTTAATGCGTTGCTTCTCGGCCTGCTCACTAAAGCGTTGAGTAGTTTCTGAATATGTTTTTTTCAAACCTAATTCAGCTTCAATAAACTGTTGAAAAGGATCTGTTTGATTACGGCCTAAGGTAGGTTTGTAATGTGTTTCAAACTTTCTTATAGAATCGGGGTTCAAATCGTCAAAGCTAAATCGAACAATATGAACTTTAGCTCGAGCGCTTCTATCGGCATTAATGAAGTCAGAATGAGCAAGCACCTTCGTGTATTTAATACCACGCAATTTGATAGCCTCCTGTATAGCAGGGTCATCTTGCCATCGTTCAGGCACAATTGCATAAAGTAAGGTGAAATTTAATTGGCTTATTAATCGACTTAGCCAATCCGAAAAAACACTATAAGGAGGGTTCACGAAACAAATATTACATTGCTTAGACAAGAAGTTAATCTCATTGAAGTCTGTCCCTAATAATGTAATGCCTTTACTACGATAGGTAGATGTATGCACTGATGCTTTTTCTATAGCTAAGGGACTAATTGATATACTGCTTTTTTCAGAAAATGCAGCCTCAATTGACTTTAACACCCGTCCATCACCTGCCCCAACATCTAACACTTTTACAGGCTCAGAGTAACGAGAAGTGATATCAAAATGAACGTTGATTTGCGCTATGTCGTTAGTCACGATATCTATATGTTCTTGGGAAGAAGGATACCACTCAAAATCTTGAGTCGCTTCCTTAAGGGATTGTACCAAGGCTAGTGTTGATTGTTTCATAATGCTAAATCTCAGTTAATTCTGAATGAAGATGTATTGATTTAAACATACAAATTTTTTGGTACAAGGATTTGAGGGTATATTTTACGGATTATTTTTTTTGCGAATTAAAATTCATTAAGTATAAATTTCAGTTGCTTAGTGAGTTATTAACAAAAATCCCATGATGGGATTATTTATGATTTTATTTTACACATGCGATAGAGAATGTTTTGTTAATGATTAACTCAATAGATGCGGGATTAGTATAAAGTGAATTAACACTAAAAAAAGATTATATGTGAAGCACTCACAAATGCAGCAGATCTCCTTCGGGTCAAGGTTGTGTTAAATAAGCCAAAAAAAGTGGTCATGACTAAGTGAGACGTTTACGTATAAGATCAGGGATGAAGAAATCCAAACTGGCATATATTCAACATCATAAGCAAACAGCAAAAAATGTGAGTAAATAAAAAATATGCGAGGTAAAAAAGAGCGAGTAAATTGTGAGGCAATAATAAAAAGAGATATATAGGAAATTGAAAAGAGGCCAAGAAAGTCTCTTTCACGGCTGCGGCTTTTGATGTTAAAAAATATTGGTGTAGTCTTGAGGTAAACCAAGCATAGACTCACCAAAATTAGGATTTAACCCGCCTTCAGTGAATCCGAACATGACTATGAGGTCACCAATGATTCCCCCTAACTTTCCTGGTCGATTAGCCATGCTTGCAGTCGAGCAGTTATTATTTACCATCGCGATTTAATAAGGTACTAAGCATTCCTTTGTATCAGTTCGCTTAGGGTTTAGTCGATAATCAATTCACGAATCATACACTATTGCACTATCAAGGTAGCCTGCCGGTGGCAGCTTAGTTATTGGACTTGATATATCAAACACTGAATGGTTAACATCCTTGGTGAAATAAGATGTAATCGATGTCAGCCGCTTTAGCACTATCAAATAATGGGAGTAAGGTTAAAGGTATATCAGAGAAATCCACTGCCAAGTTCAGGATAAAATCCCATACCCCACCTTCAAAGTTATCGTTCCGCTTGAAAGATGAATTAGATTTAACCCAAAACCACTCAGGGCAATCGCTTGGTACATCATAGTCAAACAAGCAAGCCATATTGCACTCAATTATTTTTAAAGGTTTCGCTGCTAAGATTGTTGTTAACTGGTTCATGTGGGCCACTTAGTGATGATAATTATATAATCTCATTAAACCATAGGATAAGTTTGCTGCAAGTAAATGAGGGTAGTTTTTTGGCGGGTTATTAGGTTTATAACTATCTGCATTTCTAGTGAATGATACACAAATCAAAACTGCACATGTGTTAACTCACAAAGCTGGTGGACACTAAGCTGGCTAATTAATGTAGTGGACTAATAGGTGCGTCTACATGTGAACACCCTTCTCAATCAAAATCATTGTGAATAACCAACAGAATTTGAAAAAGAAAAAATAAATTATTAAAAAATTGAAATGGGATTTAAAGCATGGCAGCTCGCTTTTTGAGCTGCGGGATGGATTTGCTATACTGGCTGAGCTTGCGAAGACAGTATAGCAAATTCGTCCCTTAGCTTTAAATCTAGCAGCGAACAATTAGCTTAACTGATTGAGTTTAGTACGTTGGGAGAAAGCGGCAGCAATAGGATAAATATTTTTTTTACATTTTTTGTCAATTACAGCTAACTGAGCCTATATTCACCAAATGATTCTTTATATCTCTCCTGAAAATCGCACTCCGATTTAATTAAGTTATCTTGAATTTCTTCAAGATTATCTTCAATTATCTTCAGCGATATAAGCCCCTCAGATTTAATAGCCTTTTCAAGGGACTCATATACAGCATCACCACAAACGCCTCTATCAAGTATCCAATGACTAACCTGAATAGGGTATTTAATACGACTGCATTGCTTGTTATTGCAATGTACTACTTTGATTGAACCATCTGTATTGGATAGGACTAAGATGCCTTCTTCAGTGTACAACGATAATAAATTATTAAGGGCAGGGTGGTGATTGTTGCGCTCATAGTGTGAATGTAAATAGTTAACTAAAGTAGTGATCTGACTATTTTCGAAAAAAGGGTATAGTTCAGATAAAGCAGTACTAACAATAGACTCATCTATTTGCTGTCTTAACCTTATCGCTTCCCTTCTTAGAAGTTTAAGAAAGGTCCGGTCGTCGAGTTCAAGTGAGAGTAAATGAGTGATAGCTTGTTCCACGATATTCATAATGAAATCCAATAACGATAAAGAATAACATTAATTAAACCATGACTCAGATTTGCTGCAATAGTTTGAGGGTACTTTTTTTGAATTGATGAGCTTAGTTGATAAATTGTATTTTATTAACTTAAATCAATTGGTTGAAGGTTAACAGGTTTAAATCCCACTGTGGGATTTAACCCATTTAAGCTGCAAAGGCCTTACCATTATCGAGAATCAGTTTTTCCGTGTAGATCAATGGCTTTGAGTTGTGAACGTAAATGAACCTATCTAATTGAAATGGATTATAGGTGATTTGCTGTAAACGGTTAACTAAGTTGCTTGGCTCAAATCCCATTAATTTGCCAATTGCGAAAGCGTGAACATTTCTTGTTTTTTCTTTAACAGCTCTTAAACGTGATTTTTCTGAAATGGTAAAATCAACATCACTCAACTCGATATAATTAGCATGCCCAACGACTAGGCCTTTAAACTCACCTGACATGGCCAAAAGACTAAATTGGCTATTATTAAGATTACGATATACCTTATACTTACTGTAAATTTCAATGTCACGGTCACGAAAAGGAGTGAATGATGTTATTAACATTTAATACCCTAAACTATCCATTGGTAGATGAATGACCTTAAATGATTTTTGTAGGCCATCTGCTGTGTAGATGTGAAGTCGAGTTTCATTGTTAGGGAAGGTTGTTATTTTCCTATCTGAAGCTAAATCTGTAATTGTTATACTGTAAGGCGCTAACGAACCATCTTCGAACATCAGTTCAATACCATTTAATCCAAATGAAAAGGTTCCGGTTCTCATGATTACGTAAGTTACATTAGAAGAGGTTATTTCCTTTAGTGCATCTTTATGTAGTTCTGATAGAAACAATCTACCTTCATTCGCATTCCAAGATATGTAAATAACACCTGAATTGCATAGCTCAGATTCAAAAAAATTAGTTTCTTTTACTAATGGGCCATCATTGATCACGTTAATTAAGCAGTGGTTTGTCTTGATAGATTGGAACTGCGATAAAAATTTGTTGGCTTCTAACATAAGTTAATAACTCACTCTCATATGATTATTTCAAAATACTCATTTTCAGTTTTGTTCGAATCTGAAAACGTTGTAGTCGCAATAATGTATTTGCTACCTACAATCTTTAATAAAAGACTATCTGTTCCAAGGTCCCGCTTTTTACGAGAGTGAAATGATACTGTTTGATTGATGACGTTTCTAAAAGACGAAATCCACTTCTTTTTAGAAAACATAGATTGGATTGCATCTAAATCAGCATCACTTAACTGATGCTCACAGGCTTTGCCATGAGCATTGATTAGGATTGCGTTACCAAATGATTTACCCAATGATTTAGTTTTCATAATTAACCCTATAACGTTGATAGAGGTTAATTAGAGCATCTATTAATTTTGGTGCAAGGAAATGAAAGGTTAATATCTTGAAGTGATAAAAAATTTTGATCATAAAATTATTGTCACTGATTAACAGTAATTTTATGTTAATCAGTGACAAAATTAATATTTTTAACACGCACTTGTTATCATCAGAAGTGAAAGCAGTTTTGTACGAGAAAGCGTAAGCAATACCGAGCGAGGGTGGTTTTTACGTATCTATAAGTGTAGCTATGAATTGATTCTTTTTGATGTGAATCAAATACATAAGAAAAAATGTGAGTAATCCCACGGTGGGATTTATATTGTTATTGTCAGGGATGTAAATTTTTTATTGGATTGAGATTGAAAATAAAAAAAATGCCTGCAAAAGCAGGCAGTGGAGTTCGTTATGATCAACTTTGAGTTAATTACTTATAATAATGTAGTTATCATCCCATAAATATGGGGTAGAGCAAAGTGATTTAATTATCTTAGCTTTACTTTTCCCAGTAGCAATAAAATGACGATTAATGAAGTATAAGTGAGTGTAGCTGATGCCACAAATCCGGTTGCGCCATACTTGTCATAAAAAGGCAATCCAAACAAAACAGATACACTAGCTAAAATCATGATAATAATTTTACTTTTCATAATAACTTGACCACCTTCTAAGTAACCGCATAACTAAAAATACGGCTACAGAAATTAATAATAAAAAGATTTGGAAATTATGGTAACCCATATACAAAGCGACAAAGGATAGGTAAATGGTAAGGAAAATAAGAAGTACGAATTTAGGCTGCATAAATTTACACTTCCTTTGCAGCATAATGTAAAAGCTCACAAATATGAATAACGCACACAGTAGAATCATCAACCACTCCTTACGCTGCTATATCCTTATATAACCATTCGATATCCAGTGGTTCACAGTTTCCATAGGACTTTCTAAGCGAACCATCCGGTAAAACATCTATAAACACAACTACAGTCATTTGGAGCGAGTTGCTAGCATAAAGCAAGCTTACCGATTTACTGCAAAAGTTGGTTGATAAAGCCTTCAATGCAGCGTCTAAATCAGGAAATGGCAAGTCATTACCAGCATACTTAATTCTAATATTTGTTTTTAAAGACATCATAACCTCACCTAAATCATATCTGTATTTACTATAATATTGTCCCAGCAAAGGGGGGGGGCCAAGCTTTAAAGCCGCCATGCTTTTCAGGTTCTCGGTGCCTATTGTGTTCAACATTCCTACTTAAAGCTATTAGAGCATATCTTGACAACGCTGCAAGCAAGTGAAAAGAAAACTATTCATCTGAAAATGGATGAACACTCAGTTAAAGCTAATGGGGCCATTTAAAATTAATAATGACCCGAGACATTAATATTACGCACACAATTTAATTTCTATTTCGCCTTTTAATTGATTAATACTATTACCTAAGTGCATTGCCATGCTTTCGAAGCACCCAAATGTAACTCCCTGACCAAGGATCTGGTGAGCTACTGTTTCACTAATTCCATGGATTAAATCAACTGGTACACCTTTAATTTTACTATGCTCTTCAGCAGTAAATATTCGAGACAAACTTTCGTCTGAAGGGTGCTTCAAGAAGGTTTCAGAACTTCTACACTTTGCATAACCTCGACCAATTACACCAACCTTTGTATCTTCTGGTGTAACCATTAAACGCCCAAATCCCTTACCTGCTTTTTTGTCTGAGATTTCTTTAGCTACAAGGTAGTCAAAAGAACGCCATTTATCTGAATCTGGACCAATTGATGTGTCGATAATAGAATTCAATGGTTTGGTGCCTGCAATCGTTGTTGGGTTTAGACTGTCTATATCAAAATCAATGTCCAACCCCTTAGAAATAGCAATTAGACACATCCGGTTTCTATTCTCAATTGCACCAAAATCCATACCATTTAGTTCACGATAATGAAGTTCGTACCCTAGTTTGTTAAGTACTAACTTGATTACTGAAAAGCTAGCAGTCTTTTCATAATCGACTACATTTTCTATGATGACGATCGCAGGATTCAAATAATTTATTGCATTAAGAGCATAAAAGAAGATAGCCCCAGCTGTGTCATGATCTTCAGCAAATGTTAACTTTCCTTTAGAACGGCCAGCTTTGCTCGCCCCTAGACATGGAAGTCCAACTGAGAGCAGCTGATATTGTTCAGATTTTTCTGAAAATGTGACATCTTCAATAGCTGATTGAATAACAATTGAGTCACTGTGCCAAAGCATTGTATTATTGCGTATCGACGATTCTAAATAAGCAGGCTCTATTTCAACCGCCATTCCTAGCTTTGACTTTATACCCGCTTTTTGGAGGCCTGAATGAATAGCTCGATCGAGCACACCGCCACCGTGACAAAGTGAAGCTATCGTTATCGCTTCACCATTGATAATCTTGTTTGTAAGCGCTCTGTTTCGCTTCTCTATTTTTGCGTTCTGTTGATGTTCTTTTATGACGATTACACGGTTCTTGATTGTAATTCTTAGTAATGCACCTTCATCAAAAATATTTTCTAGTTCCTGTGAATTAATATCGATCAAGGGTAAATACGTATCACCTTTTTTTCGTCTGCTGACAATGCGATCACCGTCATCACTGAAGATGAGGTGTATAGCCTTATCTGAAAACTTACAGCTGAAGGAGTCACCTACATTTATATTCTCATTAATGAGCTTGTAGCCATTTTGAACGCCATCAAGATACACCCTTGGCAGACCTCTATTTAGTCCTAAATTTCTATTAATGATTGTTGGCATGATTTAATTTCCACTACTCGATATGTACAGTTATTAAAGCATTAAATATTTTTCGCACAAGGAAGTGAGGGGTGTTTTTGCGTATTATATTTAGTGATAGAAACGTTGGGGCGGGGTAGGGGAAATTTTACCTATATTTGTGTTAATAACTAACGAGAAAAAAGTATGTGATTGATTAATAGTGAATATACTAGTCCATGAATTAAGTTAAACTCTTACCGGTAAGATATTCATGACATTCATATAAGGGTATAACAGGTTAAATGTGTTCTGGTCACAATCAAAAATAACAGCACATAAGTAATGGCGGGGTTGTGCGTAATTTACGAACAACGGGAGGTTTAAGTGGATCGTATCTGCAACGTTGGCTATGTTGACATGTACATTTCGCTTTAAATAGCTATTGCATTTAACTAATGCGTCACATGCATAATTGTTAAAGGTGGTTGGCATACGTTCAATGCTTTCGACTATTGGGCCCTCAGTTATTCCCAATATCTCATTGCTTAAACTGAGTAATTTCTCGTTTGTATATTTTCTTGATGTAGTTAAGTTTATAGCTTTCATTCGTGTTCGCTTTAGTCTTAATGGTCTTGCTTATTTAGTATGTAAATAACTGACATTAAACATGAAATTAGTAATAAAATCGCGGTTATAAATATGAATAAATCCATGAATGTCCTTATTGCGGATGTGTTTAATTAATTGTCTCAGCTGCCAATAATCTCAATTCCTTCCTTTGAAGACCTATGCTTTCAGAACCAATCCAGACTCGATTTTTGATTTCAGCTCTAACCATTAAGTTAAACATGAAATATAACCTTAGTTGTGAGTCGAGCATGACTACCAATTTGGCAGATTTGTTAATTTTCCTCAATTTGCTATAAAGATTATTTATGATTAATTTAATATCTATTGATCCTAGTCTCTTATTGAACAAAACACGTTTGATTCGTATTTTATCGTTGAATCCAACTAAACCGAGACTGACATTGAAAAAGTAGATATCGAAGTGTTTAGTAAGCTGCCAGTGGTCATAACGATTCAAAGCATTCATTTGTGAACTAGTGAAGCATTGATGAGCTGGATCTCCGGCTTTAGCCTCGGGTTTGATTTCACCTTGGATTATCAAAATCGTTTTATTAACAATCATTTTTTAGCTCAACATCAAAAATTAGATAAACACATTTGGTTGTATCGCAAGATTTTATACCTTTAGAAAAAAAGATCAAATCAAATAAATTTATTTATTTGATCTTTAATATATAGATCTACTTTCTTTTTACAGCAAGAGCTACAAGATCTACAGCACTTGTATCTTATTGATAATAAAAAGGTATTTTTGCATTTTGTGGACAGTTTAGCCTTGCTTGTGGACACTTTAGCTTTTTTTGTGGACATATTAGCCCTGAATGTGGACCTTTTAGCCGCGAATGAGGACAGTTTTTTGTGGATAACTTCCTCAGTGATCTGAGTTTTTAAGTATTAGCTTTAAAAATAAATGCATTAATATCAGTGCCTTAATCATTTAGGCGGTGCGGTTTGTAAATAAAGCTGCTGTAGGCGATCGTTTTTTTTTGAAAAATTTTAGATAGTAAGATCTTATAATTGGACCGTTAGGTGTTTTTAGTCAAATTGATTGAAATGCTGATGTGGACAGTTTAGCCGAATTGAATGAAATGCTGGTGTGGACAGTTTAGCCGAATTGAATTGAATGCTGATGTGGACAGTTTAGCCGAA
>NZ_JACJER010000061.1:0-28797 GCF_014164185.1 Shewanella sp. SG44-6
TCAAGTGATCCAGACGATAGCGACAGTCAAAGTGACTCAAGCGATTCAGATGATAGCGACAGTCAAGATGACTCAAGCGATTCAGACGATAGCGACAGTCAAGGTGACTCAAGCGATTCAGACGACAGCGACAGTCAAGGTGACTCAAGCGACTCTGGTGATTCAGGGAGTTCACGCACCACTTCAAATACAACGGATGATAAAAAATTAAGCAATGAGGAAGTTGAGGCGATTATTCAAGCTCTTGATGAATATGATGACGACTTTCACGATAAATTGATTTCTTCGATAGAAGAAATGGCTGAACAACATCCAATTGGTCAAATTATTGGTTTACCAATAGCTAAAAATGAAAATAGTTTACCTTTAAGCAGTGATCGTCTTATCGATGACAATTTGAGAGGAATTATTTCACGTATTAAAAATCCATTAAAACGGATTTTTCATGACCAAAACTATGTTAACAACTCACTTCATAACAGAGGTAAATCGATTAGCTCTAGCCGTTTGGCAAGTGTTGTAATCGGAAATACTAAGGTATTTGATTCACAGGCCATACATCGTTCACCTAATGCGGCTATTGCATTATTGATCGATAAATCTGGTTCTATGGACGATTCTGATATGAAGATGGCAAATAGTGTTGCTTATTCATTAAGCACTGCACTTGATGGCATTCATGGAGTGGAATCTTTAGTGGCATATTATCCATTAAGGGACCAGGACTATGTGGAACATTTAGCGATAGTTAAATCATTTGAAGAAAAAAGTTCGATTCAAAGTTTCAATATTGGTTCGTTCGGAGGTACACCTACCGCTGAGGCTATTCAATCAGCAACTTCTTTATTAATGACTCGTGGAGAACCTAGGAAATTACTTTTTGTAATTACTGATGGAGACCCTAATAGTGTTAAAGATACAGAACTTGCAATAGAAGAAGCTCAAGCGTTAGGAGTCAAAGTTTTTGGTATAGGCATTAGACAAGTCGTCAGTGGATTTAAAGATACAGATTTTCATGTCATTGATTCTACAAAAGAGCTCGTTAATGCGTTAACCGTTGGACTTAAACACGCTTTTAAATAGCGTAAAAATTTCAATAACCCCAATGGGTACACTTTTACCCTTTGGGGGAAAAGTGTGCCCAACAAATGCCTTGGAGGGCACACTATGAACGTAGTAATCAAAGAGAAAAGAGCGAGTGGCTTAAATGCTTTTTACGTAATGCGTAATGGCAAAAAGGTATTGATTGGAGCCTCATGGGTAATGAGACCACTTCTAAATCGGTAAATCTTAGTGCGACCTAGTAATAGGTCGCTCTTTCTAACTTGCTTGCGGAAACCACCAAAGTTTCTTTTAGCAAGGGAGTTTTGGGGTTTCCGTAGGCAATATTTAGGAGAGTTATTATGTACCAAGCCAGTCACTCTAAGATTAAAAAAGTAAAAGCACTTGTTGCTCAGCAAGGCGGTTGGAGAAATATATTTGAACATTTTAGTGGTTTAAAAGCTGCAATTGACAAATATCCAGCACAAACACCCTGCCCAAAAACTGGGGATGGTTCAACTGTGTTTCGTCTAGTTAACGGTTGGGAACAAACAGGCCAAGCTTTTCATAATTACGTTGGAAAACTAACCGATGGACTGAATGTAATTGCATTTTATCGCAACTGCTCTATTAAAGAGGCTGCCGATGAAGTGTTACAAATTACAGGAGGTGATTATCAAGCGATAAGTTATCGAGAAGTTTCCGCGCAACTAAGCCGAGAACAACAGCAAAAATCTGAATACTGTAGTAAAGAGAAAAAAGAACAGCGATTGAAGTCATTACAAAGGGTATATCATGAAGCTATACCTGTGTATAAGTCTGAAATTGCTATGAATTACTTGAGATGTCGAGGTTTGACGTTAACAAGTGAAGAAGTTCGGAAATTTTCTTCAACTTTAGGTTTCCACCCGGGGCTTAAATATTACTGTTCAGATAAAAAGCAGGTTATTGGTACATATCCAGCATTACTTGGCATTTTTAAAAGTAAAGACGGAAGCAATTTAACTATCCACCGGATTTATCTGAAGCCTGACGGCAGCGGCAAAGCTGATGTTAGTAATCCTAAAAAGTTAATGAGCCCTCCTGGTTATATGGGTGGGGGTTCATTTCAATTAGGGGAGCCACTACCGTTGAGGTGTGGAGGTAAATACATTGGGGTAACAGAAGGAATTGAAACGGCCTTAGCGCTATTCAATGCCAATGGTTTACCTTGTTGGTCGTTATATAGCGATACCGTTCTTGCGCTTTTTGAGCCTGATTCTGACATCACACATGTTGGTATTTGGTCTGAAAAGGAGCCTAGTGGTGCGGGATTAACATCAGCGAATAAGTTGATGAAAAGACTAAGTGAAATAGGGGTGAAATGTCATATTTATTACCCTGACTTCCTTAACGCAGAAAAAGAGGATTGGTTGGATGTGTTTAATTCAAATCCATCGTTAATCCATGGCTATACGGCCAGATAAATGCTCTGTCACATAGTTCCCCATAGTGGGAACTATGTTGACTGGGTTATCCATCACAAAAAGCATTTAGCAGTGCCTTTTGTGATGGATAACCTTACCTTTAACAAGTGGAGTAAATGATCATGGCCAAAACCGAATACGTACAAGGCATTTTTGATTGTGCATCAAGCATATTAACGATTGGTACTAACAAAGCATTCCATATTCGAGAAGATTTATCACGAATGGATAGCTACGATAGAATTGAAAAATTAACTACTTGGGCTCGTCAAAAATCTCTTATCACTCAAAACGGTTTAATAGCAGAAATTTGACTGTGAAGAGGCGGTAATGATTTACCGCCTCATAAACCCAAGTAGATTTTCCAAAGTCTATTTAGGTTTATGATTTCCTCAATCGTTTATCCCTATTATTAATTTTTTAAGCCTCTTTTGGCTTTGAACTTAATTATATATAAGCGCATGTCAGCTCAACATGGGAAACCCGAGCGGCTATTTTTAGAAATGAGAGTAGTGACCGGCATTAACAATATTAAAGCAATATCGTTAATGTGAGAGCCTTTGGCTAATTAACCCCCTTGGGAGACATTCTTTCCCATTGGGATCAATGTCTTTCAAATTTTACGAATCTGGAGGACACATAATGCACAACAAACAACAATCAACATTGCACTGTTTTGAGAGATATGAGTACAACCAATTTATCATCGATAATGTTGTTGACCATCGTGGCGACGAATCTGAAATTAATTGTCCAAATTGCGGTAAAACGGCAATAAAACATCATTTTGAGGCTTGTCATAGCGGTAGCGTTAATCAACATTACACGCTTAATTGTGAACATTGTGGATATCACAGATGCGACCAAGATGTGTGTAAACGATGTGATGAGGCGACTCAAGACGATGCGGGATATATTCACTATCGATTCATGCTGGAATTAGATGAATTAGTAGATCTAGCATTAGAACAACTCATAACAGATGACAACGAAGTCTTTGCAGCTATCCGAAAAAGACTTCATCAAGATGAACATGAAATAGATTTTGATATGTTTTATTTTTCTGATAACTCTACGAATCGTTTTAATTTCATGACTTATCTTTTAATCGAAATTATGGATAGGAAATTTGATCTTTGGCTCGATGAACAAGTCGAATTATTTAGAATTTCATAACTCATAAGCAAACCCTTTGGGAGACATTACTTCCCATTGGGATCAATGTCTTTCAAATTTACGGATCTGGAGGACACAATGAAAATCAAAATCCCAAAAAATGTTGAACTTAAAACTCTTGATAATCAAATTCAATTTGGTTGTAAAAGTGGTTTTTGTGGTCAATGCAAATCTAATTTAATCTCTGGAACAGTCGAATTAATCCAAACGCCGATAGCAATATTGGGGACAGGTGAAATTTTGGCTTGTTGTTGTAAATCAAACTCATCGATTGTTATAGAACAACACTAGGAGGGAGTCATGCAAAATATTGTAATCGATAATCTTCTCGTGATGGCAATAATCAAAACTGTAGGAAATATTCTAACAGCGGCGGTGCCATCTTTAGCGGCTTATATCATCGGTAAGAAAGTCGTCAACAACAATAAACTTCAAAGACGTTTAGATTCAGCATTATCAGACATACAGTTTCTATTAATGGTGGAAAAACTTCATTGTAGAGAACACATGATCACAGAAGGGAAAAGCAACAAACTCACTATTCGCAATTGCGTGAAGCATGAACTGGGTTTTTTCTGGAGTGGTAAAAACACTTTATCGCGAATTGACAGAACCATCTCGTTAGAGAGTGATTCTAAAATTATTCAAATGGATAAACCTGTACGTCCAAAAAGAATGACATCGAGGTACTAGCAATGATAAATCCGTTAGCCATAGAAGCTCAAAACTTAATTAAAACGTTTCGAGATTACGAAGCTGATTGTAAGCAACGTCCCGATGCCGATGAAGGTGTTAGAGCATTTCAATTCTGTGCAATAGCACTAGAAGAAATGCTTAGACGCCATGGCGTACATGTAGGTCAAACGATAGATAGTGAAGTGCAATTCACTTCTATTAATCAACGTTAACCAATAAATAAACCCCACTAGGGCATATCACCCTAATGGGTCGATGTGTCCTTTAATTTGTAAATGGAGAGACACATTATGAATCAACCGATCAAACTAATACCGCTACATATTCAGTCATTAGATTCTCAATTGATTGATAAAACAGGTGATGGATTTGGGTACAGTAGCTTTCACAATGAGGGAGACGAAACCAAGTTGACGCCAGGCGGTATTTTGGTCCACAAAAAAACAAAAATGCGCTTTGAAGTGCCCTTGCCGTCGTTTACCGTTGAACAGTTTGAGAAAAAACCTTATACCGACGTATGGACGACAGAAAGGGATGACCTTGAGTGTTGGAAGAGTATTAGGCATGACTATATAGGTAAGCGAACCATGCTTGCCTGTGAAAATGGTAAAACTGTTCTACTCATAGAGGATAAGCATTTTACGATAGAAAACTAACCCCCCATAGGGCATATCACCCTAATGGGTTGGTGTGTCCTTAAAGTTTTATATGGAGAGACACACTATGTTAGATGCACAAGTTATTTACTCAAAAATCAAGAAAGAATCTGAAAAAACAGGTTGGCCAGTTAACCATCGTGGTGATATAGAAAGTGATGAATTACTGTTAAAAAGGGCTGCTCTGGAAACCCCACATAGAGAATATATTTGGATACTGCGAGACAGTGGTACTTGTTTGATCCCACTTTTTGAGGGTATCGACCCTGTTCATGTCAGCAATTGGTCGGATGGGCTTTTTTATCATGCCATTGAAGACAAATTGAATAGTATCCCCAAGGAAATGGCGCTCAGTTTGATCCAAGAGCCGCCATTTAGCATGAAGTCGTGCACATCTTTACCGATTTTGGTTGATAAGATGTCACATTTATTAAGCTCACCTTGGTCGCGAAATGAGATGTTTTCTCTTAATAATGACAAAACCAATCCTGCTTCCTGGGAGTCGTGGAAAAAGGCATTTAATGAAAGTGGTAATCAGCTCATGGTTGATTTTATCACGAACGTTCAATGTCACGCTGCAACACTCACGAAACTACGGTTAGTCGCTTAACAATTTAAACATACCCCAATGGGCACATAATCTACCCATTGGGAAATTGTGCCCTCAACGTCTTTGGAGGACACATTATGTTATCTCAACATCAAATCGATAATCAATTGAAATACGAGCAATTCAAAAGAGAAATAGCGGCAGAGTCACCAGTACCTTGCGACATTAAGGTTGGCGATTTTGTCACTTTTACTAATGAATTCGGCATATTTTTTCGTAAACCAAAGCAAGTCATTGGTTTTTCTGATGAGTGTTATTTACCAGAACGCTTTATCTATACTGAGAGCGATGCATATTGGTTTCCAAAAAAAGTAGAACAACTACATAAGGTTGAAAAGACTTCTACTGGTTGTTTGCTTGTACGTGAAGCAACACCACAATCACTTTATCAATTTGAAAATGAACTTATAGACGACCTTAATTGGAAGATATTGGTTCGTGATAACAAATTGCATTGTGTGTGGTGTAATGACTTTACAATGGAGGTAGTGACGTATTGCGAAGGGGACATTATTTGGACTTCTGCGCTAAATCAAGAAATGTATGAGTCTGAATTATTGAGAATACTCTCTTTTTTTAGCGCTCATTAAGGAGTTTGATATGTTTACGAGTTCAATAGCGTCATATCCCGATAGAGGTCCTTTTGGCAATAACAAATATCGAGGTAATTGCACCGGTCATATCGTTTCAGATTTAATCGACAATTATCTTCCCGTTGGAGGTTTATTTGTAGATCCAGCCATCGGTGGTGGAACGTCTTGTGACGTTGCGGCATCAAAAGGCATCCGCTTTTTTGGTACTGATCTACATAGTGGATTTAATCTGCTAGTGGATGATTTACTGACAACGGTCGGGGAACAAGCAAATCTGATATTGTTTCACCCGCCCTATGGCAGCATGATCCCGTACTCAGGAAACATGTGGGGAGTCGAGCATAAGCACGATATGAGTCGATTATCCGATGAAGATTTTAAAGCTGCGCTGAAGTTAGCGCTGCATAATATCTCGGATGCGACTTTGCCAGGAGGTCACTACGCCGTGTTAATGGGTAATCAACGTCGAAAAGGGGTTTATATTAACTGGTCTTCAATCACTGAAGCACTAGCGCCTGACCCTTTGTGCGATGAAATTATCAAACTACAACATAACGTAGCAAGCGATTCTAGCTCTTACCGTAAGCCAATTGTGAAAATTATGCATGAAAAGCTTTTGGTTTTTAGGCGGTCGCCAAATAGAAATACTGTTGTGAGTTTAGAGCAGTATGTCTCAACACTTGAAAATAACTTAGCTCAAGAATTGTTAGTCACGCTTCGACGGGTGATGCAATGCAGTTCATGGAGTGAGGCTGAAATCTTATCGCTAATATCCAATGTGTATGCTCAAACGAGTTTACATATTGATTGGCAAGGATTAGTGCAAAAGTTGTTAACGAGTCACCATTTTATCAACCATAACGGACGCTTTAGTCTGGCTTAGTTGGTCAACATTAATACCCCTGCAGGGACACATCCCTGTTGGGGTTGTGTGCTCTGCGAATGGAGAACACACATGATTATTCCAACATTATCAGATAATGCACATTTGGCTCTGGCGCAACTTGCTGGTGGTTCCCGTGTCACTCGTGTACATACACAATGGCAAAAGGGCAATTCACTAACAAATATCGTTACTTATGGGATTAAAGACAAACGTACAGTAATGCACATTTTACGGACGGGTAGAGAGTGTGTGGCGTATGAAGTCAAACAATTAGAAAGATATTCAATGAGTCTTGCTATAGAGCAAGCTCGTGAAATTCTTGATGAAATTTAATTCCGCTGTAGAGGTTTTAAATCAACAACAACCAAAAATATAGATGGAAATCAGTGATTATTACTCGACCTACTAATCCTCGGGAACCAGATTTATTAATTGGTTTTGAATGCTTAGCGCTTATTATCCATGATTTAGATGGGAGTGAAGTTGCTACAGTATCAGCCCCGAACGGCCGATGGACACATGATGCATTAGAGTCATTAGATCTCCATGCATATTGTCCTAATGGCTGGGATGCTTATTTAGGTACAAATTTGATAGGCAGTTCAGAAGTGTAAAAACCAAAAACCACGGCAATGTCGTGGTTTTTTTATTTATTGGCAACCTCATTTTTATAGGGCTTTACCTTTGCTCAACCGTGAAAAAATTTTCGGTACTTTCAATTATTCTTCGTTGATTTTCTAGACCGTTCGAGTGGTTAAGAAGATTGTATTTGATTTATAACGTAGACAATGATTTCGCTAATGAATATGGAATTCCTAACATTTTAGCAATCTTACTGATAGAGATACCTTGACCAGATAGGCGTTTGATTTCGGTAACTCTGTATTTTCGCTCAGCCGTTCCTCTATCCCGTTTTACATCATTCATTACTTGTACCTCTGAATGTTGACATCATATATTTATCTTGTCCCTTTATCATAATTGCACATTCACAACCCGCAACTGGTCATGACTAAATATATTATCGATGCTTTTTTGCGGTATTAAATTCGGGATCTAACGATATCTTGTAGAGCTGTTTTTTATTGAATCTTTAACTAATGCTTCGACGAACGTTTCCAATATCCCCTGTATTCATGCGGCTTATAGACAATCGCTTTATTTTTGCTCTATGATGTAGGAAATGCAGTTTCCTATGATGGTCTATGAGCGATACAATAGAATTTAAGTGGGTGTGGCATGTGCCGTATTTACGCACAGTCAAACAGCCAGAAACATTAACTCCAGACGAGTTCATCGATCTGGTTGAACGCATAGATAACGAGCGACTAGATCCGCTGGTTTGCGCCCGAAATCAGGCAATGCTTTGGATGACCTATGGTAGTTGCTTTCGAGCCGTAGAGGTCAGCCAGTGGAAAGTGAGGGAAGCCGTTTATCCCAATGGTGAGCTGGTACATCTGACGCGATTACGTGCTGATGCGACAAAGGGTAATTACCCAGCCATTGCACCCGTCATCATAGACGAACAGCGGCAGTACGTGAACAGATGGCTGGATTATCGGGTGAAACACGGAATCAAGTTAGGTGCTGAACCTGATAAATATCGTGGGCTTGATCCTGAAAGTCATGTCTTTTTGAGTAACTGGCGCGGCACCTGGCAAGCATTCTCGCTTACCAGAAAAATCAGCAAGGGCAAGGAGTATTGGGTGGCTACGGCAGTACAAAACCTGCTGACTAAATTGTACAAAGAGTATGGGTTCAGCCACTCAAGTTCACATACTGGTCGCCACAGCATGGCTCGACTTGCTCAGAAACTGCTGAAACGCAAGGATCTAGATGCCGATCCGATAGTTCAGAACCTGCTGCATCATCGAAGTATCGAGAGCCAGCGAGATTATACTGACATTGATTTTAATCATATCCGCGAATGCTCGCGTAAGATGTTCCCTAAACCTAAGAAAAGGGGAAGGAAGCCAAAGAATGAGTAGCAGTGGTGTTTCAGGGGGGGGCAGATGCGACAAAGGCCACCCGAAGGCAGCCTCTGTAAAACAATTACATCGTGTTTGTCACCAGTTATCTGGGAGGGAACGCACAACGTGTATCCACTAACAATTATGAACTTAACAAACGATAAGTCAACAATAATATGAAAGAGTTTATCTCTACACCACGATTATCTACGTACAAAAGCCTTCTTAAGCTCAAGACTGATGAGCATGCGCTGAGAGCATATTATTGGAACAAGGCTTTATCTGGTGCTCTCTATCCAGCGCTGCAAGCACTAGAAGTGACCTTGAGAAATGCTTTGAACGAGGCGGTAAAAAACGCTCACTCTGGCAACTATGCTAATGAAGATTGGTGGTTCGAGCACATTGCCAAAGACGTGCAAGATACCAAAATAAGAAAGATGCATGCAAATAAATCTAAGCATTGGATAAAAGCAGATGGTAATGGTGGAGTTAAAAGAAAGAAGCACAGCTACTTTGAGCAACAAGTGCTTAAAGTCCAAAAAGATCTTAGAAATGAAGGTCGAACTCCAATACGCCATGATGATGTTCTCAGTAGACTTGGTCCGGAAAGTAAGATATATAAGAGAAGACTAAGAGCTATTTCCCAGTAAGAAAAGTAACAAAATCATAAAGACTCTTTAGTTGTGGCTGATGATTGACCTCTTTTGGTTTTTGTCACGTTATATGCAAGGCTGCCAATTAACCATAATGGATCAGGGTATCTGCTCATATTTTGATTTAATGATAATCATCATTAACATGGCTTACTATCTTTTTGGTCGTAGAGGCTCCCAAGTAAATGGGAGCATGGTGTCCGTGATGACCACCATTGCCGTTACCGCACTCATGTACTGTCTGCTGGCCTCCCTGTGTTCCTGCTTCTATAGTGATTGAACCAGAATCTTTAAACATAACAAATTGGCCACTAGTCATATCATCGGTGACGGGGTCATCTAAATGACCTAAGCAGCTGTAGCCGACCCGATAGTTTCCAGCTGGCAAATAACCCATGGCAAAGTGCCAGTTGCCGTCAATATCCTGCATCATAGGACTTACCGCAGTCGGTAGAGTTACCGCCTCAGGAGGATTGGTTCTCATATCTGTCATTTGATCAATATTAGTTACCTCTTCAGGATACAGATAGGCCATGTGACTAAATTGTCCCCCGATCGGAGTCCGGTCTGAATAAGTTGTCTCGCAATCGGCAATCCATTGAGGATCTACTTCACCCAGCAAGTGGCCCATATAGCGATTATCAACGGACCACATCGCTTGATGGCCTAAATGGTATTCACCTTGTTGATATGACAGGCCACGATACAAGTCAATTTCCATAGTGATGGAAATATGCTGGCCAGCTACTATTTCAAAATCTGAAACTGGAAGTTGTCCATCGGCTACATACAAACCGTGTCGACCCTGGCCATCTTCAACATAGCAGCCGTCATTGCCATCGCCCTGTTGGATGGTGACATAGGCATCATGGTACTGACCCAGAGGTAAGTCTATATTATCGACTACAAGATGGCTGTCCATCCCCTGAAAGTCGAGTAGATTAAACGTCATATCCTGTAAATCATGTCTATGGATTACGCCCTCAGCATCAGTCATGACCAGTTCCCCCATGACCATACCAACATGAGAAACTCCAACCATAGGTGAATCAGAAATAGCTAAAGAGAATTGCCCCTGAGGTAATACTTGTTCTGCTACCGTCACAGTAGTATTTGAATCACTCCCGCATGCGCTAAGTAAAAAAATCGAGGATAACAACATTGTTCTACAAATCGTCATAAAGCCGCCCTGAGTATATGAAATTAATCTAATAATACCCATTAAGAGGTATTCCTGGTGGTTTGTTGGAGATAAATGTGACTCAGAACAATGTATAAAATTAAGCCAGTGCTGTTAATGAATGAAAAACGTAATATTTTCATTCAACTACAAATTGTCTATGTTTTAAAAGTTCAAAATGTAATATTAATAGTAAAAATTTTCAATTTAAGTATTTGCTAATCAAATACATAAAGTTATTATTGGTTGTTGCATACAACGTGTTCTATTGTTCAAAAAATCTTGACTGTGAGTTTTTTAGAATGCTTTTCGTATTTTGGGGTATGTACGGTTTTAGACAAAATACAGTATTCAAAGACGTGGGGTTAGGGGGGGTAACCATGTTATGAAATTAAATCATTCAGAGAACGCATAATTTATTACTGGAAATAGATAGTAAGTTGACTCTTTTAATAGACCTAGGATTGTGACTTATGTCATGGAATTAGATTCTAAAATTTGCTAAGGTTAATAACATAATTCAACTGGATACAATTGCATGACTAAGATTTTGTTAAATTTAGCAGTTATATTGGCATTAATAACACAGTTATTAATGCCAAATAATGCTATGTCTAGCGAAATGTCCGAATCAAGTATGCAAACTAGCTCTATGTCACATTCAGTTATGATGGACAATGATTGTGATGATACCGATAACTGTTGTCCCGAAGATTCAAGCCACTGTATTAGCCATTGCCATGCAGTCGCTAATGCATTTGTTTTGTTATCAGATTCAAATTTAGTTAATGATCTATTCACAAGTTCTAAAGTTAACTCGACTTTATGGATATCAACTCCGGCTTCGCTTGGAAGTCAAAATCCCCCTCCAATTGCTTAATTCTTTATTTTAATTAACCACCTATATTAATTTATAAAGATTTTCGTTGCTCGTTTACTTATGAGCATCATAAAGCATCTGGAGTTTCTCATGAAAAAATTTATCGCAATTACACTTTTATCTGCTGTCAGTTCTATGTCTATGGCCGCCACTATTTCATTGCCGGACTATTTAGTATTTACATCCATTGATGGGCAGCCAACTGATCGGTCGAGCACAATTGATATCAAACAAGGACAGCATTTAGTCGAATTACGTTTTTTTGAAGTATTCACTGCGGGAGCAGATGATACAAACTTTGTTAAGTCAGACTCATTATATTGGAGTTTAAATTTAACAAATGATGAAGATATTCAGGTTAGTACAAAGGATATTTTATCTGCGAAAAATGCAAAAAGCTTCATTTCATCTCCAGTCATAACTCTTAATAGTGCAAGTATGAGTAATGAAACTGTCACCTTAGTAAATCACGAAGAATTGATGGCTATTATCATGAAGCAACATAGAAAAATGATGAGTCATTAGCACCACTGTGAGGGTGCTATTAATCTGCACCCTCAATTTATAAATAGACTACTAAAAAGTGGACGAGTCATCGAACCGCAAATTGGTGTCTGAAAATAAATTTAGTGTTTTCAGAGGTTTTATGAAGGTTAATCAATTAGCTAAAAAACTCAATGTAACCAGTGACACTGTTAGATTTTATACTCGTATAGGTCTACTCTCTCCCTGTAAGTCACCTGATAATGGATATAAATATTATGGCGAGAAAGATTTGAGCCGTATGCAATTTATCATAAGTTCTCGTCAGCTTGATTTTTCGGTTGAAGACATTAAGTTGATTTTTTCTAACACTGACCATGGTGAAAGTGCGTGCCACCTTGTACGTGAATTAGTAAAACAAAAGTTAGATGAAACGGAAGAACAATTTAATAAAACAATGAAATTAAGAGCAAGACTTTTTCAGGCAGTTGAACAATGGTCAACTATGCCAGATAACTTGCCTACAGGAAATATGGTTTGTCATTTGATTGAAAGTACGCATCAAGCTGATACTCAGACAACAACAGTTACTCAGCTTGACCACATTATATTAGCGTCAACGGAGGTTAAGTAATGAATCAAACAAAAAACTCACTTATGCAACTCAATATCCTCGGCGCAGGCTGCGCGAGTTGTGTTGGCAAAATTGAAAAAGCGATTAACAGCGTAGAAGGCGTTGATTCGGCCGAGATGAATTTTGCGGACAGAACGGTACTGGTTAACGGTAAAGCATCTGCCGAGTTGATTATAAAAGCGGTCGAAAGCGCTGGTTACAATGCCTCTCAAATAAAGGCGGAGTCGGCAGAAGATGTCATGAACGAGAAAGAGCAGGCTGATTTGCAACATTATAAAAGTTTATTACGCCATACCATTATCGCTCTGTCCGTCGGTATTCCGTTGATGATTTATGGACTGTTTATTGGCGAAATGACGGTATCAACCCTATTAGAACAAGTGGTGTGGGGACTGGTTGGTGTGGTGACTCTTGCGATTATGCTGATATCAGGTAGGCATTTTTATATCGGTGCATGGAAATCATTTTTAAACCATAACGCCAATATGGATACCCTCATTGCCTTAGGTACCGGTACTGCTTGGGTTTACTCTATGTTGATAGTTGCATTTCCACAATTATTTCCCGAGATGGCAAGGCATGTTTACTTTGAAGCGACCGCAATGATTATTGGTTTAATTAATCTTGGTTTAGCACTAGAAGTTAAAGCGCGCGGTAAAACCTCTGAAGCGATTAAGCGTCTCATTGGTTTGCAAGCTAAAACTGCTCGGGTTATCCGTGATGGAAAAGACCTCGACATCGATATTGCTCATGTATTACTTAATGATCACGTTAAAGTTCGCCCTGGCGAAAAAATCCCTGTTGATGGGGTGGTTATTGAAGGTAATAGCACCATTGATGAATCAATGTTGACCGGTGAGCCAATGCCTGTTGAAAAAGTGATCGGTGACGATGTGGTCACTGGCACCTTGAATAAATCAGGCTCGATCATATTTAAAGCCACTCGTGTAGGTAAAGATACTGCACTGGCGCGCATTATTAGTATGGTCAAACGGGCGCAAAACTCTAAGCCGCCGATTGGACGTTTAGCTGATGTTATAGCCGCTTACTTTGTGCCCGCCATTATGATCATCGCTACAGTCAGTGCCATGGTGTGGTTTAACTTTGGCCCTGAGCCGTCGAGTGTATTTGCCATCGTGTCTGCAACAACAGTATTAATTATTGCTTGTCCTTGTGCGTTAGGACTCGCAACGCCAATGTCAGTGATGGTCGGCGTTGGTAAGGCGGCTGAATCGGGAGTGCTTATTCGGAACGGTGAAGCATTGCAAACCGCGTCTAAAATAACCGCCATGGTATTGGATAAAACCGGCACCATTACCGAAGGTAAACCGCAAGTTACCGATATTATTTTGGTTAATACAGACAGTGAAGAGCAGGTACTTGCCTTGTCTGCTGGAATTGAAAGTCACTCCGAACATCCACTCGCGCAAGCGATTGTTGAAAGTGCGAATGATAGAGGTATTGAAGCCATTAACACTGAGCACTTCAATGCCATTTCAGGTAAAGGTGTAGAAGCTGAAGTGGATGGCCAGATATTATTATTTGGTAATCTAAAATTAATGCAAGACAAAAATATTGATATTGGATTCAATGAAGCTAAGGCCCAAGTGTTAGCTGAAAATGCTAAAACACCAATGTATTTAGCGCTTGCAGGGCAATTACTGGCCATTATTGCGGTATCAGATCCGATAAAGCCTGATTCAATCGAAGCGATTGCGAGACTGAAACGCAGTGGCATCAAAGTGATAATGTTAACCGGGGACAATAAAGCGACCGCCGCCGCAGTGGCTAAAAAAGTCGGTATTGATGATTTTTTCGCAGAAGTCATGCCAGAAGATAAAGCCAATAAAGTGGCTGAACTTCAGCAACAAAATGAAGTGGTTGGTATGACCGGCGATGGGATTAATGACGCCCCCGCATTAGCGTTAGCCGATGTTGGCTTTGCTATTGGAACAGGCACTGATGTGGCGATAGAAAGCGCTGATATTACCTTAATGCGCGGATCACTTCATGGCTTAGCCGATGCGATAGCCATTAGTAAAGCAACGCTGCGCAACATTAAACAAAACTTGTTTGGCGCGTTTATTTACAACGTCGCGGGTATTCCCTTAGCAGCAGGTGTGCTTTTCCCTGTTTTTGGTATTTTGCTAAATCCAGTGATTGCCGGGGCTGCGATGGCCTTTTCATCACTTACCGTAGTGAGTAACGCTAACCGTTTACGTTTGTTTAAAGCCAAAGAACACTAGGAGCTTCAATATGTTAATTAATTTACTGTGTATCGCATTAATCGGTTTTATCATTTGGTGGTTTTGGCTATATAAACCGACAAAGGATTCTAGTGTTGACGCTAGTACATTGATACTGGTTAAAGACGGTGTGTATACGCCTGCACGAATTAAAATTTCGGCTAATACACCAACAGAGATAACTTTTTTACGCCAAGATAAATCCGGATGTTCAGCCACAGTCCTGCTACCCGACTTGGAGATTAGCCAGGATTTAGCGCTGGATAAGCCCACGACGATATCATTACCGGCTCTGGAAAAGGGTGAGTATCCATTTCATTGTCAGATGCAAATGTATAAAGGTGTATTGATTGTTGAGTAAACACTAGATATCCATGCGTATTTTTCAATATGTTGGTATCAATGATGAAGATAATAGCAGTATTAAAATGAGCCTTTTTGAACTTTGCAATCAATATCTTGATTCTAACCTAAGCTGTTTACTGTCTAGGTTAGAAAATTGGCCATTTTTTGTTAATTACTTTTTACCTAAATCATCAGAAAAATGATGAGTTAATGATTAAGAGAGACATTATGAGTGATTTTGAACATAGACCGGGCGTTAAAGAAGCCACTTTAGTTGTCAGAAACCTAAGATTAACTGGAGTAGATAATCAAAATTTAGAAGCATTAAAGACTGAGATAGACAAACTGTTTGGCATAGAAGAAGTGATTTATAATGACAAATCGGGATCTATTTATCTAACCTATGATGCCAGCCATATCAATTTAGAAGGTATTGAAGCGGTTATCAGAAAGCATGGTGCTAATATTCATAACGATTGGTGGACTCATGTGAAGGAAAGTTACTACCAATTTGTGGATCAAAACATCAAAGATAATGCAAATCATCAACCACATAGTTGCCACAAACCCCCACCAGGATCCAAGATAAGTTAAGACAATTAGATGTTAATTTTTATCGATACTGACTATCTTTTAGTAAGAGCTTTCGAAGTGTGATCTATGTCAAGTATCAGTAGTTAAAAGTAAAAAAACACTACAGTTAACTAGGATGATTTAGTCAAGTTGAGTTAACATTAATAGCACTAATTATATTGGAGTTTTATCTTGAGTCGTATGCGAATTATCACAGTGATGCTTATCTTGATGACATTTGTCAGTCAAGCTTTTGCGTCTGTGATTTTGCCATGCCCCTCTGATATGAATTCAATGTTAAGTAAATCAAATCCAGTGAATACCGCTGCGACTAACGCTTGCCATCACCAATTAACATCAGATGCTGATGCCGTTAAAACATCTACCGCTGACATTCCTGATTGTTGTGATAATCAATGTGATTGTCCGATAGGTACTTGTTTTTCAATTGCCCTTGAAATGAAAATTGTCCAATCAGTAACCATCTCAAGTTTGAGTAGTTTTATATCTGGTTTGACTCA
This sequence comes from Shewanella sp. SG44-6, assembly GCF_014164185.1. Taxonomy (NCBI): domain Bacteria; kingdom Pseudomonadati; phylum Pseudomonadota; class Gammaproteobacteria; order Alteromonadales; family Shewanellaceae; genus Shewanella; species Shewanella sp. SG44-6. The sequence continues at coordinate 16,610 of NZ_JACJER010000061.1, forward strand.
AAATACGACTCCGCAATATAACTCTACTTTATATCGTCCTCCAATATTGTCTTGTTAGATAGGAAAGGCTTGATCAATTTTTGATCGTCTTCCTGTTCATTTATCTTTTTTAAAATAAATTAACAAGATATTACCTTTGTTCGAATTCAATTCGAGAATTGGTGATTAATTTGGAGGCTTTATGTCTTTAATTTACAAGAAATTGGGTGAAATTTACACTCAATATATTCTAATAGTAGTGATGTCCTTTATTGGTATTAGCGCTGCGGTATATGCGGCAGAACCAGTACAGACATTATCACTGGAAGAAGCCGTTTATCTCTCTCAATCAAACGATCCCTGGTTAGTCAGTAATCAATTTCAACAAGATGCTATTAAATCTGAGAGTATCGCGGCAGGAACTTTACCAGATCCAAAAATCAGTGTTGGTTTAGCTAATTTGTCCATAAACACTTTTGATTTTGGACAAGAAGCAATGACTCAAATGAAAATTGGTGTCACTCAAATGTTTCCCCGTGGGGATAGCTTAAGTTTACGCCAACAACAACTTGAGTTAACGGCTGAGCAATATCCTTTCTTAAGACAAGATAGACGAGCAAAGTTAAGTGTCACCACAGCTCAAATTTGGTTTGATGTATATAAAGCGCAAGAGAGCATTGCACTGATTGAGCGCAATCGGAACTTATTTGAACAACTATCAGATGTTGTTAAAGCAGGGTATTCATCTGCTTTAGTTAAATCTAATCAGCAGGATATTATTCGTGCTCAGTTAGAGGTGACCCGTCTTGAAGATAAGCTGACCGTTTTGGCCCAGCAAGAAGATATGTTTAAACAGAAATTATCTGAATGGGTTGGTAAGGCATTTGTTGATGAATATCGAATAGGTCATGAACAAGATTATGAGCTGTTATTTTCGACGTTCACCGTCCCTAATATACTTCCTCAAATTAAACTAACGAATCCTAATCTTTATTTCGATGAGGAAAAAAGCCAACATTACCAACAGTCTCTGTATGAAGCGTTCTCTGTTCATCCACTCATTTCAGCATTGGAGCAAAGAATTGAGTCAAGCCGAAAAGGTGTCGAGTTAAAAAAGCAATTGTATAAGCCAGAATGGGGTGTAAATGCTGGATACAGTTATCGAGGCAATGATCCTATGGGTAATTCTCGCGATGATTTGCTATCAATTGGTGTGAGTTTTGATTTACCAATATTTACTTCGTCAAAACAAGACAAGCAAGTTCAAGCCGCTATTTATCAATCGGAATCAATTAAAACGGAAAAGTGGTTACTGCTTCGAAACATGATGGCGTCATACGGTACTGCGAAAGCGCAACTTCTTAAATTGGAACAACGTCAGACACTCTATAACGATTTTTTATTACCTCAAATGCAAGATCAAGCTGATGCGTCGCTAACGGCTTACACAAATGATAAGGGTGATTTCGCTGAAGTCGTACGTTCCCTCATTGCTCAATTAAATACTCAATTAGATGCTTTGGCCATTAACGTTGATTTACAGAAAGTTAAAGTTCAATTGAACTATTTTTTTACCCCTAAAGTGGGCCCAGTTAGCATCTCACATAAATCTTATGTTGATGGAGAAGTAAAATGAACAGCAATTTGAAAATGATCAGCATATTAGTTATCGGTATTCTTACTGGTATTAGTGCATCAATCCTATATACACCACAGAATCAAGTAGTTTCAGAGGACAAAGCAAAAGCTAAGCCTTCATATTGGGTCGCACCTATGAATCCTAATTATCGTAGTGATAAACCTGGGAAATCACCAATGGGTATGGATCTTATACCTGTATACGAAGATGGCACCGATTCGACAGATTTTGGACCTGGTGCCATTAAAATATCACCTGCTGTGATTAATAAACTTGGTATGCGCACATCCGTAGCAACGCTTGGGACACTGGAAACTAGCATTAAAACAGTAGGATACGTTCAATACGATCAAGATCAACTTATTCATATTAATCCTAGAGTAGAAGGATGGATTGAAGAACTTTATGTCAAAGCTTCTGGTGATCCGGTCGTTAAAGGGCAACCAATATATTCAATTTACTCTCCAGCTTTAGTTAATGCACAAGAGGAAATGTTATTAGCTTTAAATCGAAAAGATCAGCGTTTGATTACTGCATCTGAAGAACGATTGAAAGCGCTATTAATACCAAACGCGGAGATTAAAGCGCTACGTAAGAATAGAACGGTCAAACAAAATATTACATTTTATGCCCCTCAAAGTGGTGTTATTGATAATTTGAATATAAGGGAGGGATCGTTTGTTAAACCGGGTATGACAATGTTTTCAGTTGGCTCATTATCACAAGTATGGGTTGAAGCTGAAGTTTTTGAACGTCAAGCAAACATGGTTAAAGTTGGGCAAGCTGTTGAAATGAAATTAGATTACCTGCCAGGCCAATTTTGGCAAGGAAAAGTCGATTATGTCTACCCGACATTAGACAGTAAAACAAGAACGCTAAAAGTGAGATTGCGTTTCGATAATACCAATGCGGCATTAAAGCCAAATATGTTTGCTCAAGTGTCGATAAAAACACGAAGTGAAGAGGACGTATTACTGTTACCAAGGGAGGCTGTTATTAGAACAGGAAACTCTGATCGAGTTGTACTTGCCCTCGGTGAAGGTAAATATAAATCTGTAGCGGTAACGTTAGGGCGATTAGATGATGACAGCATTCAAATAGAGTCAGGACTGTACGAGGGAGATATTGTAGTCTCGTCTGCACAATTTTTATTGGATTCTGAATCAAATAAAACTTCTGATCTTAAACGTATGACAGCACCAGAAGATGAGCAAGAAAATATTCAAGCCATCACATCTGAAACCGCCTGGGTAGAGGCAAAAGTAAATGGTTTAATGGCTGCACATCGAATGATTAATGTGGACCATCAAGCTGTCAATGAATGGGAATGGCCACAAATGACCATGGACTTTACTGTTGATGACAGTGTGGATTTCTCTGTATTTACCGTTGGTGCTGTGCTTCATATTGAATTAGAAAAAACATCAGACGGCTTGGTCAAAGTGGTAAATATACACTATCCCAAAGATACTGATGATGTATCTAATACAACACATCAAACAGATCATTCAGGAATGGAGATGGGAGAATAACCATGATTGAATCAATAATACGATGGTCCGTAGCAAACAGATTTTTTGTTTTGCTCGCCAGTGCCATTCTCGTCGGCGCGGGTTTATTTTCACTTAAAAATACCCCTATTGATGCTTTGCCTGATTTATCTGATGTTCAGGTAATTATTAAAACAAGTTATCCAGGTCAAGCCCCACAAGTAGTTGAAGATCAAGTCACTTACCCTTTAACTACGGCTATGCTGTCTGTACCTGGTGCAGTAACGGTAAGGGGATTCTCTTTTTTTGGTGATTCATATGTCTATGTCATCTTCGATGAAGAAACCGATTTATATTGGGCTCGTAGTCGTGTGTTGGAATATCTTAGCCAAGTTGTTTCAACGTTACCTGATAATGCAAAGCCTCAATTAGGACCTGACGCAACTGGTGTGGGCTGGGTATATTTATATGCACTAGTTGATAGAACCGGTAAACACGATATTAGTGAGTTACGCAGCTTACAGGACTGGTTTTTAAAGTATGAATTACAAACAGTCCCTGGTGTTTCTGAAGTGAGTGCTCTAGGTGGGATGGTCAAACAGTATCAGATTAAGGTTGACCCAGATAAGTTGCGTGCATTTGGTATACCTTTAGCCGCTATTCAAATGGCGATTAACCGTGGTAATCAAGAAATTGGTGCCTCTGTAGTCGAAATCGCTGAAGCTGAATATATGGTTCGTGCCACAGGATATCTTGAGAATAAAGAGGACATCGGCAATATTCCTTTAGGCGTGAACAATAATGGCACACCATTACTGCTAAAAGATGTTGCGGATATAGGGACCGGACCGCAAATGCGACGAGGCGTCGTTGATCTAAATGGTGAAGGTGAGACTGTCGGTGGCATTATTGTGATGCGATTTGGTGAAAATGCCCAAAAGACTATTGATGGTGTGAAAGCTAAATTAGAGACACTGAAAAAAGGCCTTCCAGAGGGGGTGGAAGTTGTGACCGTTTACGATCGCAGCGGTTTAATTGAGAGAGCCGTATCAAACTTAGGGTTTAAACTACTAGAGGAGTTTTTAGTCGTAGCTTTAGTCTGTATGGTATTTTTGGCGCATGTAAGATCATCACTTGTTGCGATTGTTAGCTTACCAGTTGGTATTTTAACAGCATTTATTATTATGCACTTGCAGGGGTTAAATGCCAATATCATGTCTTTAGGTGGTATTGCTATTGCAATTGGTGCTATGGTCGATGGCGCCATTGTAATGATTGAAAATATGCATAAACATATGGAACGAACGCCATTGACGGCAGAAAACCGTTGGCAGGTTGTAGCGCGGTCTGCCAGCGAAGTTGGCCCGGCATTGTTTTTTAGTTTACTTATTATTACTGTTAGTTTTTTACCGGTATTTACCCTCGAAGCACAGGAGGGAAGGATGTTTTCACCGCTTGCGTTTACTAAAACTTACGCAATGGCTGCATCGGCAGCGTTAGCTATTACCTTAGTGCCAGTGCTAATGGGATACTTTATTCGGGGAAAAGTGCTTCCTGAACACAAAAACCCCGTTAATCGATTGTTAACTGCTGTATATATGCCAGTGTTGAAAAAAGTATTGGCTTTCCCGAAAATAACCCTCCTATTTGCGTTATTTGTGTTGGCAATTGGTGTGTGGCCGTTAAATAAAATTGGTAGTGAGTTTATGCCTCCATTAGATGAAGGCGATCTAATGTATATGCCGACCACTTACCCTGGTATTTCTATTGGTAAAGCTCGCCAATTAGTGCAACAAATGGATAAGTTAATTTACACAGTACCCGAGGTTAAAACCGTATTTGGCAAGGTTGGCCGAGCAGACTCTGCAACGGATCCTGCACCTCTAACAATGGTGGAAACGTTTATTCAGCTTAAGCCCAAAAGTGAGTGGAGAGAAGGACTGACGACTGAGAGTTTAAAACAAGAATTAGACTCATTAGTAAAGTTACCCGGTGTGACGAACGCATGGGTAATGCCAATTAAAACCCGAATTGACATGTTGGCGACAGGGATTAAAACGCCTGTAGGGATTAAAATTGCAGGTCCTAGCCTCAAGGAAATTGAGAAAATTGGTAAACAATTAGAGGAAATCCTTAAAGATGTTAAAGGGACTGCGTCAGTATACGCTGAGAGGGTTGCAGGTGGACGTTATATTAAAGTTGATATCCAGAGGGAGAATGCTGCTCGGTATGGTTTAAATATAGCGGATGTTCAACAAGTTGTGGCTACAGCGATCGGTGGTATGAATATTTCACAAACAGTTGAAGGCTTAGAACGATATCCAATTAATTTACGCTATCCTCAGGATTATCGAAATTCTCCTGAAGCATTAGCTTTATTGCCTATCGTCACTCCGCAAGGTTTGAGGATTTCTTTAGGGGATGTAGCGGATATCGTTATCGAAAATGGACCACCAGGTATTAAAAGTGAAAATGCTCGTCTTAATGGTTGGGCTTATATCGATATTGAAGATGTCGATATCGGTAGTTATGTTGAAATAGCCCAAAAAGTTGTTAGTGATAAATTGGTATTACCTGCCGGTTACTCTATTACCTGGGCAGGTCAATATGAGTATATGGAAAGAGCAAAAGCGAAGCTTACTTACGTAGTACCATTGACTTTGTTTATTATCGTTATTTTATTGTTCATGAATTTCCGCAATGCTGTTGAAGTAGGAATTATTGTGGGAACATTGCCTTTTGCAATGGTGGGCAGTATTTGGTTAATGTATATACAAGGTTTTAATTTTTCAGTTGCTGTAGGGGTAGGTTTTATAGCATTGGCGGGTGTCGCTGTCGAAATTGGCGTCATTATGCTTGTCTATTTAAACCAAGCCTATAGAGAAGCGATTGATCATAGTTCACAGCAGCTAGAAAAATTTGATGAACTAAAGTTGATTCAATCCGTTATTCAAGGTGCAGGTATGCGTGTACGTCCTGTAATGATGACCGCAGCAGCAATCATTGCTGGATTATTACCTATACTTTATGGTACTGGAACAGGTTCCGAGGTGATGAGTCGAATTGCTGCGCCAATGGTCGGCGGAATGGTCAGTGCAATCATACTGACACTATTAATTGTTCCTGTTGTGTTCTTTTTATGGCGTCGTGCTCAATTGAGACATGAGGAACGATAGTGTTGAGTTGATTAAAAAATGATGCAGATAAAAGTATCTGCATCGTTATTTTTATATTAGATTGATTTTTATTTTCATTTAATTATGTTTTTCAAATGAATTTTCATTGCTAAATGCAGTATTTTTCACTAATATTATTCTATAATCATTGGAGATATATTTTGCGTAGAGTCCATTTAATCATGATGTTTGTTTTACTGACGTTTGTCGGTCAAACTTTTGCGTCTGTGATTATGCCTGGTACTATGCCAATGAGTTCAATGACGACTTCAAATATGCCTGCTGAAAATGGCAAAGCATGTCATGACGCTAGTATGCAAATGAACATGGATATGAACGATGGTGCGGATGATAATTGCTGCGCCCAAGCGTGCCATTGTCCTGTCGGCTCATGTTTATCCATCGCTTTAACGATGGCCATGCCAACGCTTAAATCAGAAGTCAGCTTAGTTAATTCTGCAACAATGTTTACCTCAGCACTAATGCCCCAGTATTTTTCATCTTTATACCGTCCTCCAATATTTGCCTAACATAGGCACAGTTACGCCTTTTTTTTGCTAACTGTCCTAGCCAATCATGTAGTTTCAATTTTTTAACTTTTTTCGGTTAATAAACTGACATTAAACCGCGTTGTTTAATGTGACGAAATTTGATTTGGAGGCAATATTATGTCTGCTCTATATCGCAATTCTATTCGTTTTTTTCGTGTCATAGGTACTATTTTTATTCTGCAAATTATGGGAGGGATGTTACCTGCCCATGCAGCGGAGCCCGGCACTACGGCGCCATTACTCACTGTTTATAAAGATGCCAATTGTGGCTGTTGTGAAAAATGGCTTACTCATATTAGTGAGCGTGGATTTAATGTTGATGCCCACAATATTAACAACCTTTATGAGTTTAAACAGTCAAAGGGTATTCCTGCTTCAATGCAATCTTGCCATACCGCAGTGTCATCTCAAGGTTATGTGTTTGAAGGGCATATCCCTGCAAAATTCATTAGTCGTTTTTTAGCCACCCCCCCTAAAGATGCTATCGGCCTAACCGTACCCGCTATGCCTGTGGGCAGCCCTGGTATGGAGTACCAAGATAAATTTATGCCATACCAAGTCTTACTGTTGAAAAATGATGGCAGTAGCCAGGTATACGCCCAAGTGAACTCGCTTGAGGAGTCTGTACAATGAAATCGCAATACATGATAAAACCCATGATTCAAATGACAAACAGTGAACTCAACAACAGCCGACGCCGGTTTGTGTTTGGTGCATCCGCCATGTTGGCATTGATGTCGATCCCTTTCCCTAAAAATGCCGTTGCCAATGCGTTAAGCCAATCGTTGAGCCAGCTCTCTGGCAAAGTGTTTGACTTATCAATTGACTATAAAATGGTTAATTTTACCGGGAAATCTGCTCGAGCTACTGTGGTAAACCAATTACTGCCCGCGCCGTTATTACGTTGGAAAGAAGGTGAAACAGTCACCTTAAGAGTAAAAAATAATCTCGACCATGATAGCTCTATTCACTGGCACGGTATTATTTTACCCACCGAAATGGACGGTGTGCCTGGCTTTAGCTTTGATGGCATTAAACCCGGTGAAACATTTGAGTATCAATTTACCGTCCAGCAAAGTGGCACATATTGGTATCACAGTCATTCAGGCTATCAAGAACAAACCGGTTTATTCGGCGCTATTGTGATTGATCCAGCGACCCCCGATCCGGTTATATATGACCGTGACTATGTGATCATGCTGTCTGATTGGTCTGACGAAGCCCCTGAAAACATTTATGCCAAATTAAAGAAACAAGCCGATTACTATAATTACCGTGAGCGTACGGTAATGGATTTTTTCTCTGACGTGAATAAAAATGGCTTAGCCAATACGTGGAACGCTCGTTCGATGTGGAATAACGCGCGCATGAGTGACAGAGACATATCTGATGTTACGGGTTCAACTTACACCTATTTAATGAATGGCAATCCTCCGCAACAGGGCTGGCAAGGGTTGTTTGAACAAGGTGAGAAGGTGCGCTTACGCTTTATAAATAGTTCTGCTATGACCATATTTGATGTGCGTATACCGGGTCTCAAAATGAGTGTTGTCGCCAGTGATGGTCAGAACATTCAACCGGTATCTGTGGATGAATTTCGAATCGGTGTTGCTGAAACCTATGATGTGGTTATTGAGCCAGAGGTTGATAATGCCTATTGTATTTTCGCTCAAAGTATTGACCGCACCGGCTTTACGGTAGGTAACCTTACCTCAGATGCCAGTTTACATGCTCCTATTCCCCCAATGGATCCAAGGCCAGTCCTTGGCCACAGTGATATGGGCATGGATATGAGTGATATGGATATGAGCGGTATGGATCATAGCAAAATGGACATGGGCGCTGGTGATATGTCAGGCATGGATCACAGCAAGATGGCTATGGGTGGCGGTGATATGTCAGGCATGGATCACAGCAAGATGGCTATGGACGGCGGTGATATGTCAGGCATGGATCATAGCAAGATGGCTATGGGCAGCGGTGATATGTCAGGCATGGATCACAGCAAGATGGCTATGGGTGGCGGTGATATGTCAGGCATGGATCACAGCAAAATGGCCATGGACGCTGCGAAAGCGACAGTCTCAGGACTAGGGCTTGCAGGCTTTGGCAGTAACAATGAAATTAAACACATTGACACCGAGTTCGGCCCACAAGTGGATATGCGTGCAGATGCGCCAAAAAGTGGTTTACACGATCCCGGGATTGGATTGCGTGACCATCAACAACAATTTAATCGCAAAGTATTAACTTATGGCGATATTAAAGGCTTACATCCTACCTACGACACGCGCCAACCTAGCCGCGAAATTCAACTGCATTTAACCGGCAATATGAACCGATATATGTGGTCTGTGAATGGGGTGAAATTTATGGACGCCGCGCCATTAGAGTTTGAATACGGAGAAAGACTGCGGATCACCTTAGTGAACGACACGATGATGACTCACCCTATGCATTTGCATGGTATGTGGAGTGAGTTAGAGACAGGCGACCCTGATTTTATTCCCCGTAAGCACACGGTATTAGTTCAGCCGGGTTCTAAGATCAGTTACTTAGTCACCGCCGATGCAAAAGGGCAATGGGCATATCATTGCCACTTGTTATTCCACATGCCAGGCATGTTCAGAAAAGTCGTGGTGAAATAAGGGGAATACAGATGAATAAAACGAATTTAGTGGCATTGGGACTGTTGAGTCTGAGCGCCTCATTGGCTAGCTCAGCTGTGTTTGCCGGCGGTAATGATGATCCTCTATTAACAAAAGTCATGCTGGATCAATTTGAAAAAGGCGTGGATCCGCAAGATCCTACCCAGTTTAGTGCACAAGCCTGGTTAGGTTACGATTTGAATAAGCTGTGGCTTAAAACCGAAGGTGAATATTCAAATAGTGATAAGCAAGACCTTGAAATTCAGGCTCTTTACAGTAAGCCCATCGCACCATACTGGGATGTACAATTCGGTATTAAAACCGATATCAAACCGACGCCGAACCGTAATTGGGCTGTGATTGGGGTTCAAGGGTTAGCGCCATATTTCTTTGATATTGACGCTGCCTTATTCATCGGTGAACAAGGCCGTACGGCCATGCGTTTGAGTGCGGAATATGAACTGTTAATCACTCAAAAATTGATACTCACACCTGAAGTAGAAGTAAATTTATTTGGTAAGGACGATGCTGAACTTGGAATAGGCTCAGGCTTATCTGACGTCAGTGCAGGGCTGCGATTGAGATACGAGATTGTTCGAGAGTTCGCACCCTATATCGGTGTGGATTGGCGTCAGAAACTCGGTAATACCGCCGATTACGCCCGAAGTGAAGGGGAAGATACACAAGAAACCCAGTTTGTTATTGGTTTTAGAGCTTGGTTCTAAGACCTCGTTCGTACACTGAGTTATAAGCTTGGCGCCAAGATGTTAGCTAAGCCAATATTAATCATTTATGTAAACCGTTTTTCGATCGTTAAAAACAATATAAAAGGAAATATCATGAAATTATTTAACAACGTTTTAGTCGTAACAAGTCTATTCCTGAGTGCTTCAGCATTTGCTCATGTCGGACTGGGCAGTTCTATGCCCGCTAACGGTGCCATGCTAAGTCAAGCCCCAACAACGCTTGAACTGACCTTTACGGCTCCGGTACGTTTGGTCAAATTAACAATGCAAGATGAGAAGCAGCAAAGCGTACCGCTAACATTACCTTCAAGTGCGACCAGCCAAGCAGCATTTTCATTCGCTCTACCAGCATTAAGCGCAGCTAATTACACGGTTAACTGGATGATCATGGGTGATGACGGTCATAAGATGAAAGGCAACATGAGCTTTATGCTTCACGACTCTGGCATGAACACTCGCAGTGCACCGCCTATGACAATGGAGCATGAGACTAGCGAGCACACTGCACATCAATAAGTGGATGAGTAAACATGATATTAACCGTATTTGAAATATCGGTGTTGATATCTAAATGGGTTATCTATCTGAGTGTTGCCGCCGTTATTGGCGGCACCTTGATGCAATACCTCATTAAGGGTCAACTTAATCTGAGCATTAGCGTTACAAAATATACCGGCCTAGGTGCTGTTTTGGGGTTGATTGCCGTCAGTATCAATTATTTTGCGCAAGTAGGGGCTTTTGCTGAAAACGGTTTGATGGGAATATTCGATGCGCAGATGCATGCTTTTCTGTGGCCAACCCAGGTAGGGCAAACGGTGCTTTGGCGCTTAATCGGTTTTGGGTTAATGCTAGTGGCTAGTGGTTTACTGTTACATAAGAACCGTTATATCAAAACGTTTTCTGCGGTATTAGCGATTATCAGCTGTCTGTTAATTGCTGTCACGTTTACTTTTATTGGCCACAGCACTGAACTGGGATTGCTTGCTCAAGGCTTAATATTGATACATGTGTTAATCATTGGCAGTTGGATAGGCGCTTTTTATCCATTATGGAAATTATGCAGCACCGATGACAACATCGTCATAAAAAATGTCATGGATACATTTGGTCGTTTAGGCATAGTGATTGTCATTCTCGTGTTGCTTTCAGGCATGGGAATGGTGTGGATGTTGTTTGATAGTCCCACTGAATTATTCAGTTCCAATTATGGTATTGCGGTCACCATCAAGCTCTGTTTGGTGGCTATCATTTTGTTTATAGCAGCATGGCATAAATTGGTTTTAGTACCGAAATTAACGATTGCGAACCCATCACTCGCAAAACAAAAACTACAAAAATCGATTGGATTAGAAGCATTAATAGCAGTACTGATATTAGCGACAACAGCGGTACTTTCGAGCGTGCTAGGTCCTATGAGCCTTGGATAAGCACTATAAATTAACAGAGAGATAAAAATGAATAATAGCCCTTTAACAATACTCATAACGACCGGGATATTACTGATGTCAGCAGGACAAAGCTCATTGAGCTTCGCCCATGGTGATGAAACTCACCCCATAGAACAAAAAGCGTTTATCGGTGTTGATTCCGCCGCGGGTAATGTCGTCAAACAATTTCATGCTGCATTACAAATGGGCAATGAGGCTATTGTCAGGCAGTCATTAGCTGTCAATGTGCAAATTTATGAAGGTGGAAAAGTAGAACGTTCACTTACGGATTATGCCAATCATCACATGCTTGCAGATATGGCCTACTTAAGAGGGTTAACCATAACGCCAAAAGAACACCAAATAACGATTACAGGTGACATTGCTATTTCAACGTCAATAAGTCACGCCCAAGGTGAATATAAAGGTAAAAGTATTGACTTAATGACCATGGAAACACTTGTGTTAATTAAACAAGCGGATGGTCATTGGAAAATAACCCACGTGCACTGGTCGTAACTAATAAAAGTTT
>NZ_JACJER010000062.1:0-28655 GCF_014164185.1 Shewanella sp. SG44-6
CATTCATGCAAGGCGGAAGGACCACCTGTTCATCGGCTTTAATAACGTTCTATAATTGCCTTACAAATATTAATCCGAAACCAATTAAATAGAGTAAAAAATCTAACTAGCTTTTGTCCAAAAGTTTGTTACGTGGGGTTATGTTTGTACTCTAAAACAGAGTAGCAACTTTCCCATATAGTCGAGTGCCAATGTAGCAACAAAATGTCGGTACTTTGTTTTGAACTAGTTGATGAGATAGTTGAGAGTTTTTGGAGGATTTTCTCAGGTTTTACTTAGATAAAGTGCTTTTTGTTGAGAGAGTTGTGAATCCATTGGTACTACTGGTTTCTCTCATGATTCATAAAAACAAAAATTAATTCTTGTTTGCTCATAATCATCCTACCGGCAATTCAACTCCCTCGAATGCAGATATACGTATTACTAAACGTCTTGAAGCTGCCTTAAATACTGTTGATATATCTGTTCTTGATCACATTATTTTTGGTAAAGGTGAATCTGCCTCGTTGAAACAACTAAAACATTTCTAATATCGATTTAAACCCTTGGGGGTAACACTATCCCCCTGGGATTGCGTTACCCCATTTTTATATTTGGAGTTCACGCTATGAAACTAACTATTCGATCAATCTATACAACCGTTCACAAAGATAGTGATTATGAAGATGCAATTACTATTTGCTTTTACAAACAGATCACAGAGTTTGTAAAATTCACTATTGGTGAGTTTTCGGGAGAGTTTGAGAGATCTTCAAGTACAACTAGGCTTGCCAGTCATATGATTGAATGTGGCACGCCAGCTGTTTTGGATTTCCAGGATGAGGAAGCGAGCCCTTTTAAATACAACTCGATTTTCCCTGGTCTTAATAAAATTTTAGAGTGTGATTTATCGTCATTACTTGAAAATATTTACGAAGGAAAAGATATAGAAGTAGCTGACTCAATCGGTTTTAGTTTAATTTCTGAGCTGAAGCATCAATATCTTTCTTACTTAGATCTGGCCGAATTATCTGAGATTGAGCTATCGCTATATGCGATTATTGCTCAAGGGAAGGTAGGTTTTGATTGTGAAGAATTAGCAAACTTACATTACTCTAAATTTATTTGTTTAAAGGAAAGGTTTGAACAGTTTGCTAGAAATAAAATTGAATTTTCAGGATTTATTCCAGAAGGTTTACGCGCTTTGATGAAGCCGATTAGTGATGATATTAAGAAGATGTTGAATGAAGCCAACTTTGTTGTCCCTTTTTTTGCATCCCGATTTGAATACTAATTTAGGAGTTTTCAAATGTTCACAACTTCGGTCTGCTCGTATCCCGCCAGAGGACCATTTGGTAATAACCAATATCGTGGCAATTGTACGGGCTTCATCATTAAGGATTTATTAGAATCGTTTCTACCCAAAGGCGGTTTATTTATAGATCCGAGTGTCGGCGGCGGGACGTCTAATGACGTTGCTAAATCACTTAATATCCGATTTAAAGGCTTTGATCTGCACAGTGGTTTTAACCTCTTGGTGGATGATTTAGCTGATAAATCAGGTGAGTTGGCAGATTTGTGCTTTTGGCACCTCCATACGCAGACATGATCCGATATAGTGCAAACCAATGGGGCGATATCGCTCATCCCCATGACTTATCGCAAATGTCTTTAAAGAACTTTGTTGATGGAATGATGTTGGCAATTGCCAATATTCATGATGCAACAAAGGTCGGAGGCTATTACGGTATATTGTGTGGAAATCAACGCAAGAATGGCTCATATAGAAACTTGAGTTCTTTAGTTGAGAGGTTGGCCCCAGGAAAATTGTGTGAAGAAATTATAAAAACGCAACATCACTGTGTTTCTGATAGTAGAAATTATAGTAATAAGCGACTTATAAGAATCTCTCATGAAAAACTTTTGCTTTTTAAGAAGACTCAGCATTCATCTTATTTTGCCGTCAAGCAAGCAGAACAGAAGGCTATTGCTTTACTGGATGCGACTTGGCTTTCAACATTAAGACGGATGCTTCAACAAACATCAAAAATGGATATTAACTCAATTTTGTTAGAGTTCAGTTCTATGATTGATGCAAGTAGTTTCTTAAATGTAAATTGGGAAGGGCGAATAGAAATGTTGTTAAAAAGTGACCATTTTGAATTTATACCGGATTTAGGTGTTTATTCATTGCGTCGATATTAACCTAACTAACCAATCTTTAATTATGACCCTTCTGGGGCTAAATTAAAGATTGGTTTTTTTTTTACTAAAAAATGGTATTCCCAAAAAGTACTTCGTCAATATCTTCTATGACGTCAACTGGATTGATGCTAGATGTGTTGGGTACTAACACGCTTTTAATCCCCAGTTCATGAAGTCCATTGCGAAGATTGATAATTTTTAAAGCCTCTGGGTCGTTAAAAACTGATTGCTGAGTGAAAATTATGCAAAGCATGGGCTCACTCGTTTCAGAGTTAATCAGTGTAAATGGGATTGTTAACTCTGGTAAGGCTTTGTCTATTCTCTTACTCGATAGATAAAGGCTCCAGCTGTACGAGTCGAAGTATTGTTTGTTTAAAGCTAAAAATAAGCTCAAATGATTTTTGTTGTTTATTATTGGGTTTGCAACCAGGCGCTGCTCGCGGTGTTCACTTGCCTCTTCAGCCTCAGGTTGAATATTATCTTCAGGGTCAACTTTAATAGATTTAGGTTTAGGTTTAGAGCTAACGATAAATATCCCAAACAGGCACCCTATAACGGCAGATATGAGCACTAGAGCGGGTGTAGTTATCATTCTATTACTTCCTTTAGTACTTTTAAGATGCGAGGTTCATTACCTTCACATATAACCCATAACTGAGATAGTATTTCTAATGCTGGGGTGATGAATAATTTAGGTAAATCAATAAAAATCTTTTCATTACCATTCACTACAAAGCCAGTTATTTTATCACTAATCGATGTCACCGTGAATATTTGAGGTTTTGTTGGGACATACAAATAAGATTTGTTGTCCACTAACATATTTAGAGATTCATTGGGTTCAAAGTTATGATTTCCCTTGGTTTTTTCTTCCTTGATCAATACATAACCATTATGTCTTTGTTCAAATTGATGCCTCCCAATTAATTTGTTAGAGATTAACAAAAATATTTGATGAACGGACATTGTAATTGACTCACAATTATACTCAGAACGTGCCTTGATTTCTTGACCGGTAAAGTCAACAGTCAGCGGAAGAGTCAGGCCTCCATCTAACCATTTCGTATTTTTACCTTTTGGTATCGCCTGAGGTAAGCTGTAGATGGTTTCACTTTCTTGTACAAGGTGCTCTATGCTGACATAACCTTGATCATCCGGTGCCAGGTTTTTAACTTTAGAAAGAATAGCGATCAGTTTCCGGTTGTAATCCTCCCTATTAAGAATGATATAGGATTTACTAAGGGTCGGGTGGTCCACTTGTATATTGTAGTAACCATGCATTATTGAAGTTAAAATCTTACCGTCCAAAAGATCGGGACATTGAAATTCAATGCTAAATATGGGTTTTTCTTTTGCCTTCGTAATGGCGTGTAAGAAGTTATAGAATTTTGATTCCATTTTTCCAACTGTTTAATTCAAATGTTCAAAGATAGGCTTATTGTTTGGCCAATCGCAGCTAGAGAATCGCAAGACCTTAGCAAGTAGCATTTGGTCAGTACGTTCTTGCCAAAGGGATTTTGATTCAGGGCTTTGGGCCATTCTAAATGATTTTTCTAATTCTTCACGATTAATAGCCGAAACAATTAACTCACCGTTAGGTAGTGTTGCACGGCAAATACCACCTCGCAATTCACCTCGGGTTTTACTGAACGGGTCATAAGTATGAACAGGAGCTGTGCTATGGCCATGCCAAACAAAGGTGTCCTCGGAGTATACAAGTGAAGCGACAGCATTAAGAATAACCCCCTTACCAACAGCAATATCTCTTAATCCTATGTAAGTTGGATATAAGTGGATCTCTTCCAGCCCTGATTTAATGTTTTTAGTTAACATTATTGTTGCTTGCCTGGTTCTAGGGTTTAGGCTGATGTTGCACCCTTTTAAATCCCGCAGTGTACTGATGATTGAAGCATTACATATTCTATTTTTATTAAAGAAGTCTTCCTCCAATTTATTGAAGACGTGTGATGTTAGATATTCTAGTTCGCATGCCGTGTTAAATGTGCTGCTATTGAGCTCATTTAAAACCACCAAGTTTTTAGCTGTAAATGCCTCGATAAACATTTTTATCTGATTATTGAGGTTAGACTGCTCGATTATTGTAGGCATTAGATCCCCATGAATTTAAGTAAAGTTGGAGTTTGATAAACTAATCCAGTGCTCTGATATTTTTTACTGTTCGCTGGCCTGGTACCTATCAAGGAGACTGATTCGCTAACTGATTGCATCGGTTTTGTGGTGGTGCTTGATACGCCTTTAGAATCCGTTAGCTTTGGATAATAAGCATTGCAATACTTGTCCACGTAAATGCTTAACTCTCGCTTTAGGTTCGGTATATTGTTAAGTATCTGCCAAATAGCAGATTTTTTTATCATTTCATCTACAAATACTGAACTCCAAACTGCAGTTCCATTCGACATCGTTTTTAGAATTTCTTCTTTCTTGATAAATGCGTTTACGATGGTTCCACACTTTAATGTACCTGATGCGACGCCACCTTTAATTGCCCCTCTATCAGGCGACAATGATGTTTGTGTGATTGATGGCGCTGTGTTGTCTCCAGAGCCTATTAATACTTCATCGCCTTCTCGAATGGCCCATGCCTGAATATTTTGTAATCCGCCTTTAGCGTAGGCTAGTTGGCAGTCTGCTCTATATGTGTGAGCTATAAAAATATTTCCACTGTCACGATCTACACTAGGATACAAATAGCTACTGGTTTCCGACCAAGTTAGCCCAGTTACAGCTGCATAAGCTAAGCAGTAGTCTACAAAGGAATTAGCAATTTCTCTATTGAATCCGGCACACTCAAAGCAATCTAAAGCTGATAGCTTCTCGTCTTTCATTATTAATGAGACGCCACCTACCTTAATCAGTTTTAACCAATCCGCTTTCTTAATCGTCATATCAATTCCCCTTTAAAATCTGACTTTCATCGTCTCATATAAATTATTTCCTACAAGGAAGTGAAACCTATATGAGCCTTTCTAAATCCAGTATCTAGTAGTGCTTGCAAGTCGATGAAGTGCTTATTGTTGCCTGAGGGTAGGTATTTCAATAACCGCTTTGCACATACTGCGTCTGCAAACTCATCTTCACTTGCAGATGCTTCTTCAATGGCCGAGAAAAGGAGTGTTACTTCTTCTTTGCTTATAGAAGCGCTGGCAGTGATGCTTTGACTCGTTAATTGAGATATGACACCAGAAGCTTCAGTTAGACGGCTACAGGTCGATTCAGGGACGTTGTTGAGGATTTGTGAGCCATCGAGAGCAAGTACAGTGTGTATAGTGCTGTCGATACCCATAATTCGATTCAAAATATGGCTTAGTGCATTCGAAGTCACTAGCGGCCAAATAGAAAGCTTTCCATTTTTATTCACGATGAATACATCCAATTTAAGTCGTGACTTTTCAAAGTCCAAGTTAAATTCAACACATAATTTTAATATTTTCAATAGTTCTTCTTGTTTAAAATCAACAGGTTTATAACCTAACTTTCTTATACAAAATTCCATCCTCAGCAGCTTTGTTGCCAGTTCATTACTTATATTTCCTTTGTGGAGGTTGACCGTCGAATTGACTAAATGCGCATCAGGAACAAGGGTTTGAGTCATTATGAATGTATCCATTTTTTATAATTCAACATATTGTTGCATACAATATTTTCGGTGCAAGGAAGTGAGTTCTTCGCATTAACATGGTCAAAAACGATAATTAATCTTAAATAAGTTGCGCTAGTTTAGGTATGCTTATACAATCCAGAAAAATTTGATTAAGAAAAGTTAATTCAAAACCTTGTAGCAAAAAAATTATGTGTTGGAATGTAATTTCGAACATAAATTTGGAGATAACATGAAAACAAAATTACTTTTCTTAACTACTACTGTGTTGCTTGGTGCGTGTGGATCTAATCCAGTTGTGGATTACCAGCAGGCCCAAGAAAAGCAAGCTAGAAACAAAGTAGAGCGGATGACTGAGACGTTGAATGATGTGCCAGAGTGGTTTTTAACGCCACCAATATCGGATGCGACGGGGGTCTATGCGACAGCAACAGCATCTTCATCAGATTTGCAGTACGCCAGAGAGTTAGCAATTTTTCAGGCAGAATACTCTATTGCCAAGACGATTAATAATGAGGTTTCTGGTAAGGAGCGTTTGCATCGTTCTCAATCTGCTGGTGGATTTAAATCTACTGCAGATCAAACAGTCGTGAAGCGAGTTGCTGGTGCTGATGTGCTTGGTTATCGAATTGTTAGTCAAGAATACCGAATTCAGAACGGTCAGTATGCATCATATGTGTTGCTACATATGCCGTATGAAATGCAGCAACAAATGATTGAGAATCGTGACAATAATTTTCAGAAGGCTGCTGAAACTCAATATAATGACGTTGAGACGTTTAGCGCAGTAGGTGTTAAATGAATTTTGCCGGACACGTAAGCTTAGGTTGCGTGTCATGGCTCGGTTATACCGCGCTAATTAATGACTCATTTGAGGCCGTTGTTAGCGCACAAACTCTGGTTTTAATGCCCGTAGCAATATTTGGGGCATTATTACCAGATATCGACCATCCAAACTCTACATTTGGCCGTCGAATTAGACCAGTATCGACTGTGTTGTCATGGTTTAGTCACAGAGGGATTACGCATTCTATTTGGGCAATAGCGGGTAGCTTATATGTATTAAGTGCATTTGATCTATCCATGTTATGGATACACGCCCTCACAATAGGATATGTAAGTCATTTGCTGGGTGATTCAATTACTCCAGCTGGGATAAAACCTTTCTGGCCAGTTCCATATCGGTTTTACATAAACCCTTATATAGCAATACCGTTAGTTGTTGTTTTAGCTTTAATTTTTCAGGGAGCGTAAAATGAGCGCCAATACACATAAAATCATCAGCTTAGATCAGTTTAGACCTCAGTTCAAAAAGAAAGTGACACCTCAACATCAACGTCTCAATGGTGGTAGTGATCATGTGTCTTCTTTACGTGAGCAGGTATTTACTGACATTACTCCTGGAGATATACATTATCTAGTTGAGTACTTGTTAGAAGTTGTTACGGGTGATGTTGTAGAGGTAATAGATAACTCTGATACAGATCAAGAAATCGTAGCTAAATGCGACGGGTTTATGTTGAGTGTTACAGCTTTAAATTGTGATGATTGGGATGAAGATAATGGTGCGGTTGATTTGGCCGTCTCGTCAGTAGTTACTACTCAACGTACATTTGATGCGGCTGAAATTCAGATTTACCAATCTCATGTATCTAAATCAGTTCGTTATGTGTGTTCAGGCAAACGAAAAGCTACGGTTGAAACCCAAGTTTCTTTTTCATTTGGCGCATCGATGTCACAGATGGAAAATGCAGTTATATCTGTGTTGCTGGCTTCAATGAACTTAAAATCAATTGCTTAATACATAATCATTACGGAATTCCCCATAAACCAACGTTGGTGTGGGGAATATCAATTTAAATTTTCTTGAAACCATGTCCTGGCATAGCTTTGAACCTTCCGGCGCACTAACCCCTCCAACAATCTGATTCGTTACAAACGGGTCACCACACTGTTCAGTATTCTGCTTCATAAGCTCAACAGCATGTAACGCTTTTTTGTTGATCGCGTCAATTTCCACTTTTGTAGGCAAGTTCGCTTCAGTTGGAGATACGACTGAGATTAGAGAGGCTATCAATAGACTATTTAGCATTGGGTTATCCTTTTTTTTTCCAGTCAAATAACTTTGGCTTTGGGGTTTTGATTACATTATAGAGTTCAAGTTGCTCGTTTAAGATCAAGTCGTGGAAACCTTTAGGCGGTAAGCCCGTTCCTTTCCAATGATGTATGTTACCTTCACCATCTTTAAACCAATATTTGAAATAAGAATTTTCGGTACCAGAATTTTCAACTCTGTGAGTGCTGGATATTTTTGACAGGATTGATTTTGGTGTAATGTCTAAATCGTGAGAAATCAAAGAAATGGTTTTGTATAATAACAATGTTATAGAAGCTATTCTCTCTTTCTTACTTAACGTTTCTTTGTCAGTTAGACCCGTTATTATCTTAGTAATAAATCTTGCTGCAGACTTTTGGGTTATGTTGGCCCGTTTTTTCAATGAGTCGTTTAGTGTTTTTATTTCTAACTCACCAGTTTGAACAGAAGATTGCTCTAAATGTTGAGCTAGTAGTGTCAATTCTGCAGATTCGAGAGAGTTAATAGTGTCAATAATAGATTTTATTTTGTGTTCATGACTAGTTATTTCATTTTTCATTTTATTTGTTCCACATTGAAGCCTGAGCCTCGCAATTCTGCGCGTTTGCGGTATCCAATCATGACTTTTCTTAAGTAAGTAAGTTTGATAAGTTTAGTTTTGCTGTTGTAATGTCCTACGGCGTTCCAAATGGATTCCCCTGGCGAGAGCTCATCTATACGTCGCTTTAAAACGTCTGCTGCAGCGCTAATATTAACACATACATTGTTAGCTACCGTTTTCCAATCAGGGTAGATTTTTTTGAACCACGGCTCAGTAAATTGTATTGTATTAACTTGGGCTACCCCTAGATCGTAACTGCCATTTGTGTTGCTAACGACAGAGCCATTATTACCCCGTTCACCTTCTAGTATGATGGATAATAAAATATCAGGATCGATGTTTCTACGGTATGCAGCATTTTCTGCGCATTCGGTAACTATAGCTTCCCTTACTGGTTCCCCGCGACTAATATCATGATCAGAAATGTCTAACATTTGGTCACCTTTATTACAATTACAACGTTTTATGTTATTATCCACAATTATGACATTGTTTGGATAAAAAGCCCATGTTAGCAGCGTTAAAGCATAAAAAAGTTAAGAAGGTTTTCAATTTACTTAAGCCAAAGCAAGGTTTCTATGTTGGAAAAGTCAAAGTTGATCCGGTATATGGCGTAATAGGCTTAACGGCGTTGTATTTTGTATTTCAGAGCACACCTATTGAACGGTTTATTTATTGGGTTGAAATCAAAGCACAGGAGATGACCTACGAACGAGATTTAAGCAATGATCCAATGGGGGTAATGAAAGATAACTTAAGAGATTTTGCCCTTGTAAATAAAAGCGATAATCCAGTTGAAGTTTATCTAGATGGAGTCACGACCTACAAGTACCTAGAAACAACATTTCGTGTCAGTTTTGGGTTTGAGGCTGAAAATATGCGCCAATGCCGATTAACCGTGAGTGGACAGCTTAAAGACCGTATAGGCCCCATAGTAGGTGCTAAAACTTCATTGGATATCTGGTGTACAAAGAATAGCCGCGAAACTAAAATTTCAAGTATTTCCCCTAATTCATTCTTAAAGCTGCCAAACCTCGAAGATCAACCTCTATTAGTCCGGTTTGCAATCAATGGTGATGACGAAGGCTATAAAACTTATTTAGCTAGTTTCAACGTCAAATCAAACCTTCAGGAATCAGAGCAGCTGGCACCGCTAGAGCAAGTGGCTCCTGAAGGCTCTTAGAGTTATTTGATGTCAATTAATAATGGGTTAACTAAATTAACATGGGTAGGGCATAAATATGATTCAGCTTAAAGCTGTGAAAATGACTTATGCACAAAGCCGTGATGGTCAGATTGTGTCTATTGCAAACGTTCACACTGGGCTTGAGTGTGATTGTATTTGTATCGGTTGCCATGGTCGGTTATCTGCAGTTAATCAATGGCATTTTTCGCACCATCAGGAAATAGATGAGGCTAACTGTCAGTGGACCGGAGAAAGTGAGCTTCATTTTAAAGTCAAAGAATATTTAGAAAAGCACAAGCAAATCACAGTCCCGATAGGTTTTTCAAACCCAAGTTTATTCGCAATAAAATTTGATGAGGTATTACTTGAAAAAAGTTTGAGGTCGATTAAACGCATACCAGATATTACTTGCTATAGCTCAGGGGAACGCATAATCGTTGAAATAAAAGTAACTCGTGAAGTTGATAAGAAAAAGATTGCAGATTATAAAAAAGTTAATGCATCCGTAATTGAATTCGATTTTAGCGATGTAGTTCTATTTAGCGATGTTGTATCAGAAGTAGACATCGAAAATTACCTAAAAATGCATAATGGTAATTGGTTATCTGTTGCTCCAGTTGGTGAGGTAGCAGAATTGTTTCAAGCTCATGAGCGTTCCATAACCAAGAGCTTAATACAAGGGGTTTTGTGCCCATCCCCTCGAAATGAACCTTAGGAATTTAATATCATTTGTTTTTTGCTAAATGGGGTTTTGCGCCCATCCCCTCGAAATTGCTAATAGGGTGGATTTTGAACAGTTGTGATTATTTCACTGGAAAAGCACACACAAATAAATCAGTACCTGTAAAAGGTTTTTATGGCACTTTGGGGCACGAAGCAACATAGAATTCGTGTTCGCTTTGGCAAATAGTCAGGGTAATAACAACCGAAATCTACTGCCGCTTGAGGGTCAGGTTTAAGCTCAGGCTGTGTGAAAACTGATAAACAACTGTGCTGTTCGCGCACTATCTTTGTTCTGGTGTTAATAATAGCTACTTTTACAAGCATTTTAGGTTACTTACGGTGACTAACGTGATGGGGAACTCTGTAGTGTTATTACGTTTATATTGGTGTTTTTGTCACTAATAGTGAGGTTTTTAGACCAAATCAGACCAACTATTGCCTGATTAACTTCATCAAACCAATTGTGCCTTTAATTGACATCATTCGTTTAAGATTATAAGCAAGAACATGTAGGTTAGTCTCCGTACTTACGTTTTTTAAACGCTTAGTAATATAATGAGTCGCACCCATCCACATCTTTATGTTGCCGAATGGGTGCTCTACAGTTTGCTTACGAATAAGCGGCGTGTCGCTCGCTTCCTTGAGTCGTTGATGCATGGCATCAATGTCATTTTCATGTACCCAACGTCGCATTTTTCTTGGCTCTTTGAGTGAGCGAGTACACTTTGCGCGAATATCGCAATCTCTACAAGCAATATGGTCTACATAGATGCGTATCTGTAAACCATCTTCCATGGCATTACGACGATAAGGCAATACGTTACCCGCAGGGCAAATGTACTCGTCTTTTTCCTTGTTATATTTGAATTGGTTTTTGTTGAATATCCCAGCTTTTGCAGCCCCTGATGTATCTCCTTTGGGTACCAGCATTTCAGATCCTGTATCGAGCACGTTTTTAATATCAACTCTGCTGTAATAACCTTTGTCTGCCACAAAGGTTATATTAGTGGTTTCAAGTGCTTCTTGTACTTGACTAGCGACTAAATGAAGCTTTCCTCTATCTGTGGATTGCGTAACTTCGTGACTAATAATTAAGTGGTGTTGGCTATCTACGGCAGATTGTACGTTGTAGCAAACTTGCCGCACCATGTTGCTCGTTTTCATGAGCCTTGAATCAGGGTCGGTGAGTGACAATTGTTTGTCGGGATGCTCATTTACTCTTGCTTCAAGGTCAGCTAATTCGGTGAGTCTCTTCTTCATCCATGCCACTTTCTCGTGCATGACAGTGACATCTTCATCAGAATATTCCTGTTTATCTTTATCCGCTAAAATCGCTAAGTAGTGACTAATACTCGCATCGAACCGAGCAATTAAGTCCTTTGCTTTTTTTGGAGTATAGGTCTTTTTTTTATTGTTCACTGCTTTGAATTTACTACCATCAATGGCAACTATCACATTGGTGAACATATTCATTTCGCGGCATAGCTGAACAAACTGACGACACGTATTTTTAATGCCTGTGCTGTTGTCTTTTCTAAAGTCTGCGATGGTTTTAAAGTCAGGGGTTAAACGCTCGAGAAGCCACATTAATTCAACATTGCGGTGAGATTTCTTTTCTAATCGTCGAGATGATTGGAGATGATTGGATATGATTCAAATAACCATAAATATAGAGTTTGAACATCATGCTTAGATGGTAACATGGGCGGCCAGTTGCTTTGGTTGTGACTTTTTCAAATCCTAATGAAGCTAAGTCTACACTATCAACAAAAGCATCAATAACTCTCACAGGATTTTCATCGGCAACAAAATCATCTAATGCTTCAGGGAACAGGGTCGCTTGGGTTCTTGATTGGCCTTTTATGTGATGAGTGCATATTCTCATGCATCGCGATCACCTAATACCAGAATAGACAACGTACTATGTCGCTGACACATGATGAGTTTATCCGACGTTTTTTACTGCATGTATTACCGAGTGGCTTTCACCGTATTCGACATTATGGTTTGACTGCGAATACAGGTCGTAAGAAGAACTTGGGTAAAGCACGGCAATTACTGAACGTTAACGAACCGATAATACCATTGGATAAAGCGTTATCGAGTGAAGCCAAATCACATGAGCGAACACCGACCTTTGTTTGCCCTTGTTGTGGTGCCGGCATGATTGTGACAGACGTATTGCTTCATTTATATTTACCAAGGGCACCACCCTTATTAGTTAGTTAGTGGTAGTCAATGAGCAAAGGTTAAATTATCGGCAATGGTTGATAAGGGCTAGTATTGTTCGATTTGCTCAAACTTATCGGATCTAGATTAAAATAAAGCAGTATGAGAGGAAAATATCACAGTGGAAAGCATATTAACGCAACGTAAATTAGTCCCAAGAAACAATTTTAACCATCAAGAGCAAAAGACAATCAAGCAATCCCCATAACACCGAGTTGAATTCCCGCGGTTTCCTCATTGTGTGCCTTTTAGACATCAGCCGTCAGATGATGACCTGCTGATAGGTTTTGTGTACTGGCTGATATCTAAAAACCTTAACTTTGAAGACCTAAAGTTTTAGTACCATAACTACAGCTAAAGAGCTGTAAACGGTCATAAATTACGATCCAAATCACTATACCTAGCAGTCACAATAAGCCTGAAGCAGTCATAGGCATTGTTCTCGTTCTACAACTTTATTTTTTACATAAAATTACTCTCAAACCGATTTTATGAACGTACGCTATGCCAATAATTTTGAATGTGAAGTTTAGAGAACGGTAGCTGCCAATGCGTTACCAGTTTTAGTGTGTTCTAATAGTTAACTGGTAAGATCACGTACTGATTAATTGAGTAACTATTAGTTTTGCTTCTCCAAGATTAACCAGGATTAACATTTAATGGATCTATATCATTAAGTAACCCAGCTAAGTCAATTTCTTTACGATCTTTATTAAAAGCATATTCGCCATTTAAATTAATATACTGCCAAGCGACTGGTGAGAGTCTTGAAATAATATCAACAATATCTTGTCTGCCATTTTTTGCTTGAATTTTCAAAAATGCAGAAATTAGCGCTGAATTATAATAAATAATGCAGTTTGAAATAAGTCGTCGCAGTCGTTCCATTACGATACTTGGTAATCATTGCCTCCACGAAATTTATTACCATTAACTGAAGTTATCGCCCGTTTTAATGTGAGCTTGCGGCAGCATAGTTTAACTTCCAATTTTTAATCTTATTTAATTATTGCAACCAAATAAATTAGGCTATAATAATGTCAGATTTACTTTCCAATGCCGTCGCTGCATTTGCGCAATGGTGTTCTAATAAATTCGTTAAGCACTCATTAACACCACAACATTTTCGTGTGCAAGTGGTCGCCTTATTACGCGTAACTTGGTGCGCCCGCGCACTAGAGCGAATTGGCGATCACACCACGAACCTTTGTGAATACATTGTTTATTTGGTTGAAGGCAAAGATGTCAGGCAGGGAAATATGTTTCGAAAAGACCAATTGTGAAGTATAACGGGTCTCTATAAACCGTTAATTTATTCTAAGACGGAATAGTATATTATTATGTTAACCAAGTAAGCGTACTGCTTACTTGGCTTTACGGTTAACCAGTTTAATTTACCTTAAAAACTATATTTATAACCCAAAATTAACGTTCGAGGTTTACCCACCATAATAGAGCCTTGAGTACGGGTAGAAACATAAGTTTCATCAAGTAAATTATCAATATTTAACGTTAGCTCTTGCTGTTCATCTAGCGAATAATGTGCGGCAAAATCAACGACTGTACGGCTCGCGACCAGTTCACCCGCTAACATTGTTCCCTGACCAGCTTGTGTTCTCATTTCACCAGAATAACGCACTAATAAATCACTACGCCAGTTATCACCCTCTGCACCCAAAGTTAATTGCAGTTGATTATTGGGTACATAAGGTAACTCATCACCCGCATTTACTGTACCCCAAGTATCAAGATCAGAGTCAAAAGCATTTTTAAATTCAGTTTCGGTATAGGTATAAGTTAAATCAATAGGAAAGGTGATTGATTGTGTTTCAAAACGATAACCCACCATTAGCTCAAGACCTCCTATTTGAACCTTACCCGCATTATATTGATCGCCAATATTTTCATCATCACAGCCTTGACTTGCGGTGCAATTGCCATACATATTGGCGTAATCTGCATAAAACAAGATGGCTTCGGCATTCACTAAAGAGTCGTTGTAGCGAAAACCCAATTCATAATTAATACTTTCTTCATTTATTGCTTCTTTATTACCTGGTGCTGGTGGCGCAAAACCTTTTTGTACACCACCAATAATGACTAAATCATCATTAACTTTATACGTTAAGGCAAGTGAGGGTAGAAACACATCAAGACTATTATCAATATCTTTTTTCAGTGGCTGATTACGATCACTAACACCTGTCCCCCAATCTTTGCGGCTAATGGTCATGTTTTCATAGCGTAAACCCGCATTGAAAATGAAATTACCAACGCTATATTCGTCATGAACAAACAGTGCCGTTGCTTTCGCGCTATCAATACGGTTTGAGTCTGTACCCGGCGTACCTGAACTAAGTTGAGTTAGCTGATAACTTTGATCTAATTGAAAACCATCAACCCATTGATATCTATCCATTTCATCTTCATGATAGCGCGCGCCAAACTTAACTTGATGATCATTGAAATCAGCATTAAGTACTGTTTGTACGCCTTTTGAAATATAAGCGCGGTTATTGGCTTTAACATCAAAAGATAAGGGTT
Source organism: Shewanella sp. SG44-6 (assembly GCF_014164185.1). Lineage (NCBI taxonomy): Bacteria > Pseudomonadati > Pseudomonadota > Gammaproteobacteria > Alteromonadales > Shewanellaceae > Shewanella > Shewanella sp. SG44-6. Next base: position 15,182 of record NZ_JACJER010000062.1, read on the forward strand.
GTTCACTAGGCGATTTATCAAAATCAGCAGCGGCTTCAATACCACCACTACCTAATGACAAACCATTAATTTTACTAGCTTTATACCAGTTTCTTGAAAAGTCGTTGTAGTAAACCGTACTGACAAAATTAAAGCGCTCTGAAAGCTGTAAAAGGTGATTTAATTGTACTTGTTTATGTTCAGTGCTTATATTATCAAGCTGTGAAGCAGAATAACGATTGTAAGGTTGACTGTTAAAATCTTCATCCGTAATGCCCATATAAGTTTCATTGGCGTCTTCGTCTGAATATTTTAGTTTTAACTCTAACTCTTGATAATATTTTGCGTCTGCATCGCTATTTAAACGAAATTTAGCAAGGTAGTCATTTTTAATGAAATCAGCTTCTTGATCAGTGTTATTAATGTTTTTAAAACCGTCAGCTTGGTAACGATACACTTCAAATACTGACGAAACATTTTTTCCTTTTCCGCCCACGTAAGCATGTAACTTACCATAGCCATCGCCACCTAAGTTCAAATCAACTTGGCCTGAGAGTTCCTCATCAGGTATTTGACGAGACAATAAATTAATCACGCCACCTGTTGTTCTTGGTCCATACATAGCGCTTGAAGTACCTTTTAATACTTCAATTTGTTGCATGCGACCTGCTGTTGGAAAGTAATAAGCTGACGGAGCGGCATAAGGTGCTGGGGCTGCCAGCACATTATCTTCCATTATGGTTACTTTTTCACTACGGTTTTGCCCAGTTCCACGCATACCAATATTAGGTCGTAAACCATAACCGTCTTCTTCTAGCACATAAACACCCGGAATAGACGTTAACGTACGCATAATGTCGCTGTAATCAAATTTTTCTAATTGTTCTTCAGTAATCATATGGGCACTACCAGGAATGTCATTTACCGACTGGTCACTACCAAAAATAGACATTTGTTCAATATTGCTATCATCATCAGGGGAAGGAGCGGCTAAACTGGTTTGACTCAACGTGGTTAAAATTGCTAAGGCAACAAGGCTTTTATTCATTAGATATAAGATTCTATGAGTTACGGTATTAGTTAGTGTGGTGAGTCTACATCTAATAAGTCGCTAATGCAAATTATTCTCATTAAGTTTTATTGATTTAGATTAAACTTTTCAATCGTTTTATTGAAGAGATACCTAATGCAGAGAATGCAAAGCCTAAAATGATTGCCGTTATTCCGTAAATCAAATAGAAAAGCGCCTTTCGGCTTTAAGAAGTTTATTTAAAGGGGTTAATTCCACATAGCACTGGTTTTTACTCATAAACAGTTACAACCCTTTAAAAATAATGTATACAGCTATTTATGTGAAAATTGAACCTAATAATTTAACCGTGTAAGTAATTGTTATATGTTAGTATTATTCATTATTTGTAAATCAGTTTTTAGTGCAATTAAAACGACCGTTTTCTTGGCTGTTCAAAAATGAATAAAATTGATGAATAAACGAACCATTTAACTCATTAAATTAAACTATGCAAGGTTGTATACCTGCTTCTATCTTTAGTTGTGTTTTTGACTCAAGCCATATTTTATAGGGGCCGTAGCTATTACTAGTGACAAATAGGTGCTATATGGAACTAACCCCTTAAAGTGATGCGTTACTGGTTAAATAAATTAACTGCCGTGAATAATACGTTTGGCAATTAAATCTTCAACCACACTAGGAAACAGCAGTTCGCGCTAACCAAGAGAGCCAAATATACCTGTGATCATTGAAAGTGCTTGATTTTATCGATAATGAGATCATGATAGCGGCATGAGAAATATAACGCTGTCAGTAGAGCAAGAAGCCACATTAGAAGCTCGTCACAAAAAATCACGTGATAAACGTGAAAGTGACCGAATTAAAGCCGTTTTATTGCGTAATGAAGGTTGGCCTACACCTATGATTGCACAAGTATTACGTGTGCATGAAACCAGTGTGGTGCGATTTATCGATAATTACTTAGACAGTGAAAAATTAACAATAGAAAGTGGTGGTTCTCAAAGCCACCTAACCGTTGAACAAACGAAGCAACTCATCGAACACTTATGTGACGTTACTTATCTCCACGCACATCAAATACAGACTCATATTCAAGAAACATATGACGTAGCCTACAAAATTTCAGGATTAAATAAATGGCTACATCAGCATAACTTCAGTTACAAAAAACCTAAAGGTGTACCTCATAAGTTTGATGAAGAAAAACAAGCTGAATTCATAGCGTATTACAAACAGCTCAAGTTAGCGCTATTGCCTGACGAGCGGTTATTATTCATGGATGCGGTCCACCCAATGCAAGCCACTAAAATAACTGCCGGGTGGATAAGAACAGGCGAAGATAAAGCGATAAAAACAACGGGCAGTCGCTCTCGTATTAATGTTGTAGGTGCTATTGAACTAGGTCATTTAGAAAAAGCGGTTATTAAACAATATGAGAAAACAGTGAACGGTGAAGCCATTGTTGATTTTCTGGCGAATGTACGTCAGAGCTACGAGAGTAGTGGGACAATCAAATTAGTATTGGATGGGGCGGGTTATCACCGCTCAGATATTGTTAAAAAGGAAGCTGAAAGGTTAAATATCGAGCTAATATATTTACCACCGTATAGCCCTAATTTGAACCCAATAGAGCGACTTTGGAAAGTGATGAATGAAAAGGCTAGAAATGGAGAATATTTTTCCTCGACGAAAGAGTTTCGTCGGCGAATAAGTGAATTTTTTACTATCACATTACCTAAAATTTCCGGCAGTCTAGATAGCTGGATCAATGACAATTTTCAGATTTTAAAACCCGCACTTTGAATGGTGACGGGTATAAAACAATGAGTTTAAGCCAATAATAAAAAATATTTTTCGCGCTGACTTTTTCTTTCCTACCCTTTCAAGTTCAAAATATATTATTTTCAAAAATATTTTAAACTTTTTTCAATTACTACGATAAGATCAAATATATAACCAATAATATATTTATCTGGCCTACATTTGACAACACATACTAAACCCAAGAAGCATCTGAGTTTTACCTCACAGAGGAAATCATTTTCCGCGGTGCTTAATGCAATGCCTGAGATAAGAGATAAATCTAAATCTACCTATATTCAACACGACATTGTCATGAGTGCTTTTGCCTGTATGTACTTTCAAGATCCCTCCTAGCTTTTTAAAAACGCTTAGAGAACAAGCTAAACAGCAGTAACCTGAAAACACTCTTTGACGTGAAAGATATTCCTAAAGATACTCATATAGAAATCTCATCCGTGTAAGTGGCACGTTTTCGACTCTACAGGCTAAGCTTAATGATCACTGTAATGAGGAACTAGTTATGAAACTATATGGTGGAATAGACTTAGATTCAAATAATAGTGTTTTCAACTTAGTAGATGAAAATGCCAATGTTGTACTAAAAAAACGATATTAAGACTATCATTCTTCTTTTGGAGCCCTATTGGGCTATTTACCTCATAGTTACGTAAAATGACAACAATCAATGATGCATTTATATACTATTGTTTAACTACGGCTGAAAAAAAGTGGCTAATGTTTTGAGAGCATCGATTGTTCTAGTCTGCTAGCACTCTATAATTCCATGGTTTTAACCGAGTTAGTTCAAATGTTTCAATATATGTATACGGGTTGAGTAATTGATAACAATTGACTATTCAGTATATTGGTGCATCTACTTGGACAAAATCCCACTGAACAAATTTTGGGGATCATACAAGGATTTAATTATTTTTAGTCTTTCAAAATGTTCGCCGAAGTAGCACCTACTCTCATCCAACTCAATATCTTCATAATTTTGATAAGCATTCCCATTAAAGAAAGGGCTTAATGCCTGATAACTTTCATTCACCCAGTCTTTAACAAAGTCTGGTACAAAATCTCCTGCATACAACCCTGTTATACTACAAATATACTGAGAGTTTCGATGAATAAATGCTGTACTTGATCTATCAACTTTGTTTATCGCCCCACCTAGTGGATCTAACATTATTCCCCCTGAAGCGACGGGACATCGTTTATTTACTGCTATTATTAACTTAGTGAGTTTGTCAGTAAGAGGGCCGTCAATAAATCCGTGTTTCCAATAAATCGCTAGCCCTTCTTGATAATGTGCAGACTGAAGCTCCAAATAAGGTCTAGTCTTGAGATCTGATGTCAATGGTTTAGCCCAATTTAGGAGTTTACTAAATAGTTGTTCACTTTTTAGTCTGTTACCAAAGTAAAACCCAAATACAGATATAATCGGATTGGACGTCTGATCACTGGACGTAAAGATATACAAGAATAAATCATCTGGGGCATCAGACATTAGCTTTTGATAGTTTTTAAAAATCAAGTTAGCTAAGTTAATAGACCAACTAATAGTTCCTCCGTATACCAATTCAGGCATAGGGTGAAGTTGGTAGTCAATTTGAGTGATGACCCCAAATTGATTACTTCCTGCACCTCTTAACGCCCAAAATAAGTCCTTATAACTGTGTTCATTGACCTTTATTAAATTCCCTGCTGCGGTAAGCATTGTAAATTGCACTGCGTTGTCGCATGTAAGTCCATATTTTCTCGATAAAAAACCTATACCTCCACCCAATGTCGCTCCCACCACCCCGACTGAGCTACAAGTCCCAAGTGGTAGGGCGAGCTTATGTTCCTGAGTTGCATGGTCTAATTCTTGGTTAAGCACACCAGCATCAACACTTACTATTTTTAAATCATGATCAATATTGATAGTTTTCAAAGCTCGCATATCAATAGCGACCCCACCATCTATCAGACAGCTACCACAAATACTATGACCTCCTCCTCTTAGACTGATAGGTAGATGGTGTTTAGTCGCAAATTCTATAGTTTTAATGATGTCTGTGACATCAAGAATAACCACAATCATTAATGGCATTTTATGAATAGCGCGATTAAATAAGTAACAGCTAGCTTGATATCCATGGTCTGAAGATAATAACAAGTCACCTGAGATAGTTTTTTTCAGCGTTTCAAGATCTGAAATTAGTTTGCTTTCAGTCATATTTCACCTAAATTATTTCGTAGATAGATCTGGGGATTCCGCCTAAATGACAAGAAAAATATTTCTAATTTTCATTAATATTTAGCCAAAATGAGTGGTGTTTTTCTTCATAAATATCCCATATATTTTGATTGAAATCGTGTACATCAACGGTCAATAACAACCACTTAAGGAAATCTGCAACAACACTAGGCACCAACAATTTATTGTCTGCATATAATGCAGATATTGCTTCAACCATAGGAAGTTCATTTGGATCAGCCTGCCGGATTTGTTCTTGCATTGGTGTATCTACCATCCCAGGAGAAACAAGGCAAAAAGCAACTTTATTAATAGGAAACTCAGCTTTAAAACATTCGTAAACCATTTGTTGTCCAGCTTTACTAACACAATAACTGCTTGCACCAAAAACCGGGTGAATGATTGGTTCACTGGTAATAAATAACACCCTACTGTTATTGAATTTATTTATTAATAATTGAGTTAGGAATAAAGGCGCTTCCACATTGGTCTGTTGTGATTTTCGCCAATCATCGAGTTTGAGTTTTTTAATGCTATTTAGCGGGTGAACGGTGGCAGCTGAATGCACCAAACAGTCAATTTTCGAGTATTGAGAAAGAGCTGATACAACGTCCTTCCGCCCATCAGGAGAAGCAATATCAGCCTCAATCGTCAACACTTTTTTTGGAAATAGAGCTTGTAATTTCGATAGCATATTACCGCGCCTACCAATCGCGATAACTAGTATGTTGGACTCGCTTAGCAATAAAGTTTTAGATAACTGAAACCCTATTCCAGAACTAGCTCCAGTGATGACTACAATTTTTGACATGAACTTCTCCCTAGCAATATTAATAGTTCGACCTCTGTTTATTGTGTATTTTTAGTCAGTTTATAGTCACTATTATATGACTGACTGTTCACTACCTTCCAAAACCATCGTTTTTTCTAAAGAGGAATGTTTGATAGCACTTTTATCAAACTCACGGCTCCCCCCCTTGTTAATCTTACCTTTTTCACGAGTATCCATGCAAAACTTTTATTTTCCCCCATTCAATATAACGAGCGCCTTTAAAGTCAAGAAGATTTTATCTATAGATTAAATACTGTAATGTGACTTTGAGTATGTGAATTTTGCACGTTTTTGGCTGCTAAGTTTCTGTATAATGATCATAATCTATTCAACTTATTTAGGTATCAAAACTTTTTTGCTTTAGTTTTTTTGAAACTTTGGAAATTGTAGTGCGAGAACAGCTCAAAATATGTTGAATATAGTCATAGGATTTTTTATCCGACAACAAACCTTCAATCTTTTGTTGTAACTCTATATCAGTTGGTCGACCTAGGTAGCGACCTTCTGATTTAGCTTTGACAATACCTTCTTTTTGGCGTCTTCTTCGATCTTCATAGTCCTTTCTAGCAATAGCCGCGAGCATATCGAGCATCAAGTCATTAATGGCTGATAACATTCTTCCGGTAAATTCATCACTGACTACTGCAAACTGGTGACTCGTTGGTAAATCTAACGAAACAACCCTTAAACCTTTTGCCTTTATAATTGATTTGAGCGAGTACCAATCATCATCTTTTAACCTTGATATACGATCTATTTGCTCTACGAGTACGACATCTCCTTTCTGAGCTATCTCAAGCAACCTAAACAATTCAGGTCTTTGAAGTTTGGCTCCAGATTCATTTTCTGCAAAGAATGCTGATATGACAAGCTTATGCTCACTAGCAAATCGTATTAATGAATCTCTTGCGCGTCCCGCATCTTGCTCTTTGGTTGAAGCTCTTAAATAAGCGTAAGTTCGAAAAGTACTCATGAGTTAGATAGTCCATTTTACATAGTCTCTTTAGTTCAGTTCATTATACATAGTATTTATAACTTAATGGACTATTATAATACTTGATTTTAAGTGGTCTCGTTAAGGTATACCTTATTAATACCATATGAAAGAGTGTATATTTACTATCACATAGCTTGTTTGTTCAATCGACACTATCAATTGTTTCAATACCATTGAGTAAACCGATTAAATCAATTTCCTTACGATCTTTATTAAATGCATATTCTCCATTCAAGTTTATATGTTGCCAAGCGACAGGTGATAACCTTGAAATAATATCAACCACGTCTTGTCTGCCGTTCTTTTCTTGAATTTGTAAAAATGCCGATAATAATGCTGAATTATAATAAATAATACAGTTTGAAATAAGTCGAGCGCAGTCGTTCCATTGTGATACTTGGTAATCATTACCTCCACGAAATTTATTACCATTAACGGAAGTTATAGCTCGTTTTAATTGGTGGTACGCTTCACCTCTGTTCAAGGCTTGTTGAACAAAATGGCGCAGCGTTGAATTATCAACATACTCCAAAACATAAATAGATTTGATCAAACGGTCGTATTCATGAAGAGCTGCCAATGTACGACTCTTGCCGTTGCTCAACTTTCTAATAATTGTGCTCTGTGTAGTGGTTTTTCGACTCAATGAACACACGATATGTTGAATTTCATCCCATTCTTCAGTAATGAGTTTATGGTTAATTTCCTTTATCAATTGAATGTGACCTCCATTTTCTTCAGACACTTCAAATAAATTAAAAAACACCTTTTTCATTTTTGCGTATCGAGGGGCGAACGTATAGCCAAATAAATCCAATATAGCGAAATTGACATTGTTGGTACCATGCGTATCGGTCGATAACGTATTGGGCTGTATTTCAGATGAATTATTGTAAAGTAAGTCAAATGCAAAGTGACCTTCATACTCATTAGCGCCTATAACTTGCGTACTCACTGGCACATGATTTGAAACCAGCGTTAATGCAGATACACCCTTACCTTTGGAGAAGTACTTTGATGAATAACGTGCCTTAAACGTATTAATTCGACACTCAAATTTTTGACCATCAATACTTGAAAATAACTGGTTATCATCAACATGGTAATATGCAAATATTGGCAACGTTGCTATGGCATTGGAAACCTTGTCATTCGACTGAGTTAACGTTTCATATCGTATATAACTATCATCTACACTGCGTAATTTACCCATTGAACGGTCGGAGATATTCGCCATTTTATATAAACCATAATTGGTACCATTCGCTAAAACACAAGCGATCAGATCTTCTTTGTTAGCGGGTGATTTTTCTTTATTAACTGAAATGTGAGTGAATGATTTTAAATAATCGGTCTTTTGGTCAACAAACAACATGAGTTCAACAATACCCATATGTTGAATTTGACTATAAAGAGGATTTTCGATAGTTTCTTGCCATCGTTTATTCGGAATAGACCACTTAAGTTCGGCCTTACCAGGAATAAACTCAACGTACTTATTATCCCCACTAAAAATATGCTCACTCACTTCCTTGAACTTTGCTTCTAACTGTTTACTCTTATCTTCTAGCGTCTTATTAATAGGAATGACAAGCTTATCAAGCCCCGTATTTTCAATGATTTGAGCTTTATGCTCCCAATCTTTAGGTTGGATCAAGTCAGAGGTTAAGCTTCTATTATTTACACTTTCTTTAACGGTCAAGTTATTGCTATGAAATAGCTGCTCTGCTTTTCGGTAAAGGAAGTACTCAAACCGATTGGCAATTAATTTTGTATTATCACCTTCGAAATATTCACGTTCACTTTTAGGTACCACATCTATGTTCATTGTTTTTATAGTTTTTAATGCGGCTAATTCTTCGTGAGCAGCGGTGTATTGTTCGCGCAATTCGTCTTTAAGGTGAATGAACTCGATATCAATAGACAAAAAGAGTGAGCGTATAAGTTTTTTAATTTTACTCGATTGTTTATCGATAAATTGCCATTCATATTCACGACCATCAAAGTCATTATTATCTAAGTGATCGCTTAATAGCTTAATGCTCTCTGCGGGGATAACCTCAAAGGCTTTCTTACGCACATCACCAAAAGTAAGGCTATCGTCCATGTCGGTATCGATAAAATACTTTAATAAACTACCAGCGGATTTTAGTTTGGTTCTAACAATATTGACATCTTCAATAATGCGCTGCTTTGCGTAGCCTTTGGCTGACTCCGTTAATTTTCTGATCATATAGATAAATGCAGAGACTAAGTTATCGTTGGTTTCTCGGTACCTAAAAAATAAATAGCAAACAAGGTATAAAATAGTCTGGCTGTCATGGTGTCTTCTGAGTTTATAAACGGACTTGTGTTTAACTAATGACGCGTAGTATTCAAGGTTTTTAGGGGATAGCTCCAGTTCTGTAATAAGTACTTTAATTTCAGGGTAAAGTGAACGTATGATTTTATGTGTCTTCAGCTCTTGTGCTATTTGACTGGCCGAGAAGTCCTTAGCCATCATTTTTAATTTGGCTAAGTCTGTAAAAGTGCTATTTGATTCAAGTAACTTAAGTAACGTTGCTTTTGTGGTTTGGGTTAAGTTCTCATTGAGTACAAGCTCAATGCGGCTTCGTTCATTTGATAATACCGTTGATATAGTATCTTGCAGCGTTGTATAACCCGCTAGCGCTATTCTGTTTTGACCAAAATAAGCAATGCACTCATCGAAAACATATCGAGGCTCTAAATTGATTTTTACGACATCATTAAGCCTTTTAAGTAGTGGCTCTTTATCTACTTTACTTTGAAAAATAGAAAAACCGGTATAATTAAGTAGTTTTTTAAACAACTTTGTTTTTGTTGTTCGAGATAAGTCAGCCAACATCATATCTTTGCCATTGAAATATTTACTCCTGACATAATCAAGATCGGCTATAACCTCATCAAATGAAAAGTTAAAAATGATAGGACGTGATCTGAAGTAGCCTAATAGAAGGATAAAATATACTCGGGTTTCTAATCGCCTTAGCTCATTAACGAGTTTTTGGGTTTCACTATCCAATGAAAAATAGTCTTCCCTGTCTGTACGGTTAAAGTTAGGAAGGGCGTAAAGTTCGTTTATTTCAGACGATGTGAGTATTTGAATACGTTTAGTGGTTGGGCTAGTGATGATGCTTGACCTTTATAGTTATTTTACACCATCATAACTTATGAATGGTCAATAAATAACCTTAAGGTTCATTTCGAGGGGATGGGCACAAAACCCCTACAAGAAAATAAAGAATTAGAGGTCACTAGAATAAGCCTGATTAATGAATTAGATGGCATCAAAACTTATATTAATGCATACCGTAACGAATATGATGATTGTCAGAGGCAAATACAACATGTAAGGGAGGTGCTTGAGTCTACTCAACAGCAAACAAAAATGGCCAAAGCTCGGTATGTCGAGATGGTAGCAGCTGCAAAGTCAGCATTTAACAGTACGGTCCACCAGCTGGAGCAAGATGCATTAACTGAGTATGCGATCCAGAATATAGTAACTCTTGATCGACTAAGAGAAGAAACGATTGACCAGATAAATAATGAACATCGTTATCGAAGAGACGAAATTGGAGCATTCGAAGTAGCGTTACAAGCAAAAAAGATAGAGCTTAGCCATATCGAACTTGTGATAGAAAATAATTTAGCAAAGGAAGTATACCTGGGTGAACTCGAAAATCACCTTGAATCGCAACTTAATAATTTTAAGCAGAAAGAATTGGAATGGAAAAAAGCGGCACTCGCTAATTCATCAATTAAGAGGCATTTTAGCCGTTTGGAGCCAGATTTGAGGGACATGTGTCGGAAGGGGGGGATTCCATGGCCATTCAATAGTTCTCTTTTGTCAGAGTTGTCGCCATCAGAAGGCAGTAAGCAATAAAACATGATATCAAACAAAATGTAAATTATTTTGGAGTGCTCTAAATGGATTTAATAGAAATGCCAGAATTTAATATTTTAGGCCCATATACCACAATTTTCCTTTTGTCTGTAATAGCTTATCAATATGTGAAATTTAGGAATTTGAAAGCTTGGTGGTGGGAGGGGATGCTTAAGGTCGAAGAATTAAAGCTAGAGCTTGAAGAGTGCATCTTTGATAAGGCTAAAATACAAGAAGAGTCAAAATGGTTGTCTCTTGCTGCAGGTGAACTAATACATGGTTTAGGTAACCAGATAGTGGATAAAAGAATAACACTGGGAGAATTGACACATGATGATGGGGTAAAATTGCAATTGTTAGGTCATGCTTTGCGTCGTGAGTTGATAAGTGACAATCTTGAACCAGAATTAATAGAGACGGGCTTAGTTGACCCAGAGGCAATGACACCGGCGAAAGTGGTAGATATTGCGGATACCATTATAATTAATGGGACCCCCTAGAATCAAAGCTTCCCAGATTAAAAGGCCTGCTAATGCTGGCCTTTTATATAAACTTTATGTGTTTACTGGTAACTACAACTAGCGCCCCTGATTATAGTTTGTGGTTAATGCAATTATTTCTAATGTGGATCTCATTTTATCCGTAGTGGTACCCTGTCTTAGGTACATTTCATCATCAAGGGTACATGGATGCCCAACACTTTTAACCTCAATTCTAATTAAGTGTTTCCCTCTGTAATCACATACCCTCATATCTTTAAGGATTTGTTGCTTAAGCTTAATGTCAAAATTAAAAGCTTCAATTTTTTGTTTAAGAGCACTGAAATATAAATCAAGATTACCATAGAGAACATTAGCCTCATGGTCAATGCCGGTAATGTAAAACCCATTAGATTCAATACTATCAACTTGATATAGCTCTTTAGACCTGTTTGCACAGCTCGGTGTGTCAGCAACGCCTATCAAAACAAACCCTTTGGCTTCTTTGCCAATATTATTAATACCAACACATGTTGCAATAATCTGTCTTAGTGATTCGTCATTGAATGTATGTTTTCCGTTAAGCGTGACTAACCCCTGTTTAAAGTCATAGTTAGCTTGTTCCGTTTTGGAGCTAACTAAAACTGAATTAATCTCAGTAACCCAAGCAGAGTTTTCTCTTCCAATCGGGCTCAATATGAAATATCTATCAATCAATGCCGCTAGGTCATCAACACTCCTTTGTCTAGAAGTAGCAGCCCACCGGCCACCATCAGTAACCTTGATGATATTATCTCCGATATGCTTTAGTTTATTAATTAGTCCCTGAAAATCAGATATGATTTTATTTTGATTGATGAGGATTTCGTACATAGCTAAAAAGACCGCTTGATAATATCTAGGACACATTTTGGAGGCCGAGTTATCGCCTAGAATATGCTTTTTAAAATGAATACCATTTGATTCGAATAGCAGCTTTATTTGCTCATACACAAATATCATATTTTCCATCAACTTATCTTCACTATAAGTTTGAATGAACAGCTCGAGCTTTTCCATTTGTTCAATAGAGTGTGCGCTATCTTTTACCCCGTAGAACTCATCAAGAACAGTGGCCCCAGAAGGCGGTTTTTTTTCAAGACAAATATACCCTAAGATATTTGCTATTAACTCTTCATCGTCGGACTCTCTAATACTGAGTCTAGTTAGTACTCCGTTAGTCACATAGAAGTGGTCACTAATGCTGACGCCGTAATCAAGATTTTCACCGCTAATCGATATTTGGCTCATTGCATTGAGGTTCAATACATCTGAATGCGAAGTATCCCCTCTAATGATGGTTGCGACCTTTCTAACGAGTTCTGAGAAGTTAGTTACTCTGCCGGCGCTTCTTAACTCCTGCTTAGAAAGCGTTCTGCCGTTTGAGTTAATTCGTCTAAATACTTCATCGATATCTTTCTCTTCAGATGAGTATTCAGATACGGCAAATTTATATCGAGCAAATAGCGTGGAAGTTTGCCGGTCTAATCTTGGCTCTTTCTGCATAATTTTCCCAGAGTCCTTAAGCCCTTTGGTTAACGCAGTAGAATCTAAATCAAAATAGTTACCCTCGAAATCGAAGCGCTGTTCTATGAAGCTCATGATCGCTTCTAGACGCTGCATTCCATCCAGAATCTCTTTGTTCTCTCCGACTTTGACAAAAAGTAATAAAGGAATAGGGTAGGCTTCAATGATAGATGAAATTAGAGCGCGTTTCTCATCGATAGACCATACCAGTTTACGTTGGTATCTTCGGTTTACGATTAACACTTCTTTGAAAAACAAGTCATACAATTCTTCAATAGCTTTAGAGTCAATATCTAAGTTAGCGGTTAACATTAATCAGTTCCTTTGTTTGAAAATGCCATGTGATGGGAATATAAGCAGAGTAACTCATTTATAATTAAGCTTAATATACACCGAAATAAGTTAATACCTAACATAGGTTAAGTACTTTGGTCTTGGTTATCCTATTTAATGCAAGGGGGGTGTGAGGTGTAAGTGCTATGCCGAGATGCGTATTTATCTGCAGGTTCATGTTGAGGTCCGGCCGGTAAAAGTGTTGGAATTAGCCACTTCGAGTATAACTAACTGAATAATAAAGATTTAATCAACCAGCAACTCAAATGACATTGGTTTAACCTGCTTGGTCAAATCCAGCTCAAA
>NZ_JACJER010000063.1:0-27966 GCF_014164185.1 Shewanella sp. SG44-6
CGCCCCTTATAACCATAGGTCACCGGAGTTGATGTCACCATGTTAGCCAATGCAGCTGAGATCCTTAGGCCTAATTCATTAGCTGCCTGGCTGTGACCATAGGCGTTACTGGATTGACTAATAGCACAGAACCCGATCCCATTAGTCATATTCAAGCGTTAGCGAAGCATCATCAATATTATACTGCGGGAATTAGCGATATTCTTAGCATAGATGAAACCGTAAAATCGAATCCACAAGCCATGTTCCAACTCTGTAAAGGCGCATTTAGCTTAGGTTTTAGGGAGTTTACCGCCAATGTCGCGAATAATGATTTAGTCCGCGTTACTGGTTACATGGTCAAACGATCTGACATTGAAACATTCAAACAACGTGGTTCTCGCAGCAATACTAGCGGTTTAGCTGCTGAGGCCGCCATGAATACCGGCATATTACAGCGCCAAGCCCGTGTTATTGCTCACGAACAAGCGCCTTTTGTTTATGAGTAAACCGGCTGTTGTAAGCCAAATATTGCCGTTTTCATGCGTCGATGGACCGGGCAGTAGATTGGTGATTTTTCTGCAAGGCTGCAATTATCAATGCAAAAATTGCCATAATCCACAAACGATAAGTTTGTGTAATGCATGTGGCGATTGTGTTGATCATTGCCCTGAGCAAGCATTGACGGTCATTGCGTCGCAAGATACAGATTTAAAATGTAAGCCACATATCGTGTGGCACAGCACTAAGTGCACTGAATGTGATACTTGCCTTAGGGTATGCCAAGCACAATCCTCGCCCAAAACGGTAACTTATACGCTTGAGCAAATCCTTGAGGTCATTAGTTGTCAGCGATATTTTATTAACGGTATTACGGTTAGCGGCGGCGAAGCGAGTTTGCAATTACCTTTTGTTATTACTCTGTTTAAGGCGATTAAATCATCTGAGCAACTAGCACACTTAACTTGCATGATCGACACCAATGGTAGTTTAAGTCGCACGGGATGGCATAAATTACTCCCCTATTTAGATGGTGCTATGGTTGATTTAAAAGCATGGCACCAAGCTACTCACTACTATATTACCGGGCGTGATAACAAAGCGGTGTTTAACTCAATTGAGTTACTTGCTCAGCACAATAAGCTGTATGAAGTTAGACTGTTACATATTCCTGAGGTTACAGATTATGATACCCAGATAGATGCCCTAGCGGCTTATTTAACTCAGCTACCAAGTGATACCCGAGTTAAACTAAATGCATTTCACCATCACGGAGTTGGTAAAATCGCTTCAACATGGAAGCAATGCACTCAGGCTGATATCGAAAAATTAGCCGCGCTGCTGAGCCAGCGAGGAGTGAATAATCTTGCCTTACCGGCGCTATATCTTTAATTCAATTAAGTCGATTTAATCTCGACATCCTATTTTAGCAATGACGACAGTGTAATATTTGCTCATATAACCATCGGTGTGCGGGATCATTCATGCTTTGTTTATGCCATACGAGGCTATAAGCGACTTTGCCATAATCTATAGGTAAAGCTTTAATGATCAGCCCTTGGGCTTGTTTGGCTGTGGCTCCCCAGTGGCGCGAGCAGGTAAACAGTAATTCACTGTGGTGACACATTAAGGCGGCACTGCCAAAGTCTGCTACTGAAATGGGGAGCGCGCGTTTTTTGGATTGCTGAGCCAGCAAAATATCGAAAAAGGGTGTGCTTAAGTCGGTATCGGTTATACCTATATGGCTGAATCGCAAATAGTCATCAAGGCTTATGTCTTGCTGCAAAGCCAAAGGATGTGATGCATTCATTAGACAAACCATCTCATCATTGATCAAGGTTTCCCAGACTAAATCGTCATCAATATCCGTCGGCTGACTTAGGTCGTGGGGTAAAATAATGAAATCTAACGAGCCCTTTATTAAGCCATCAAAACCAATATTGTCTTTACTGTAAATATCTAAATGGATGTTGGGTGCTAACTTAAGAATATGAGCGCTTATTTTTGCCGCCAGTAGTTCAAAGGTGCTTTCACGCATAGAGAGCGCAAAACGGCCCTGATAATCAGCAGGACTAAACACATCTTGGCTCATGATATGGTTCATATCATTGATCATCTGCTGCACACTAGGGCCCAGTCTTCGCGCAAAGGGGGTGGCGATTAGCGAATTACCATGTCGATAAAATAATTCATCATTAAGGCTGTTTCTTAACTGACTCAAGGTTTTACTTACCGATGATGGGCTTAAACATAAGCGTTCAGCACTGGCAGTGACACTGAGGGTATCAAGCATCACATGCAAAGTGATTAAGTGTTTCATGCTAATACGGGAAAGCTTTGCCAAATCCATTAGTGTCTTAACCCTTTATAAATATTGGATTTAATCACTAAAATATAAAGCTAAAGAGGATATGTGTATAGGCTCAAAAGTCATAATCAAGAGCCGCTTCACAGTGCTGACGAATAAAGAGTCTATTTAAGGCCGTTCAACGTCATTCTAGTTACTTATGAGTCTTGGCTTATTTCACATTAACCTTTGCTGATCCGTTAATTTCTTTTCTATTCAATATCCAACCACATTTCCCCCAGCACTTCACATGCCTACTAGGCTGCAGTGTTTCTGATCTCGTGGATTGGGTTCTGGGTTTATTACCATCAATAACAGACTTCTCTTCGCCATATTTGACACCATTATTGTCGCTAGCGTCATTTATGACAAAGCATAGCGAGACGATAGTCGCTATTAGATAACACCGATATCAAGCCTTATAAAGTTAACTGATTTAAAAATGATAATTTTCAATATCTTATAAATAATATTCCAATAAGATCTCGCACCAAGCTAACTTGGCCCACCAATTGCTATTACTAAGTATGTTTGTAATCTGTTTTACAGATTAGGCAGAATTTAAGTTAACCACTACTGGAGTAATAACATGACTGATTCTATTGTTTCTTTTCCACAATTAAACCGACCAGCACCTGCATTTAATACCAAGACGACTCATGGTATGCGTTCTCTCACTGACTATAAAGGCAAGTGGTTGGTGTTATTCTCGCATCCAGCAGATTTCACCCCTGTATGTACTACTGAGTTTATGGGATTTGCACAACACGCTGCAGAGTTTGCTGAGATTAATACCGAATTATTGGGTCTATCTATCGACAGTATTCACTCTCATATTGCTTGGGTACGTAATATTGAAGAAAACTTTGGTGTTGAAATTACCTTCCCTATTATCTCCGATTTATCAATGGAAGTGGCTAAAGCCTACGGCATGATCCAACCTGGCGCGAGTGATACCGCCGCTGTGCGTGCAACTTTCATTATCGATCCTGAAGGTATATTACGTGCCATGGTCTATTACCCAATGAGCAACGGCCGTTCTATTAGCGAATTTGTTCGTTTAGTCAAAGCATTGCAAACCAGCGACGCCAATGGCGTAGCGACTCCAGAAAACTGGCAGCCTGGTGATGACGTTATTGTCCCCCCACCAGCTACTACTGCTGAAGCCAAAGCCCGTTTAAGCCAAGGTTATGAATACACTGATTGGTATTTCAGCAAAAAATCGCTTTAATTTTGCCGGCACAGGGATCTAAGTTCCTGTGCATCTTTTACATAGGATTAATATAGGAACTTTATAATGAACTCTACTTTTAGTGTCCATGAGTTTTTAGATGATGACAGTGAAACGCTCACTTATGTCGTTGCCGATAATGCCACTTCATATGCCGTTATTATTGACCCTGTTTTAGATTTTGATTACAAGTCAGGTCGTACTGATACTCGAAGTGCCAAACGAGTTTTACATTGGATTGAACGTCAAAACTTGACGGTAAAATGGATATTAGAAACCCATGCCCATGCAGACCATTTATCTGCTGCCAGTTTTATATGTGACAAAGTCGGTGGCAAAATAGGCATTGGCGAGCATATCACCGAAGTTCAAGATACTTTTAAAAGCATATTTAATCTTGAGGCGAGTTTTTTGCCGAATGGCAGTCAATTTGATCGACTATTTAAACATGGTGATCGGCTACAAGTCGGTGATATGACCATACGCATTATGCATACTCCAGGGCATACACCTGCCGATTTAGCCTACATCATTAACGAACAAGCCGCTTTTGTAGGTGACACTATTTTTATGCCTGATGTGGGGACTGCGCGATGCGATTTCCCTGGTGGCGATGCCAATACCTTATATGACTCAATCCAGACATTATTCAGTTTGCCAGACTCGACCGACATTTATGTATGCCATGACTACCCTACTGAAGGCCGTGACCACCAATTTAAAACTCAAATCAGTCAACAAAAACAACACAATATTCATGTTAACGACACCATGTCAAAAGCCGATTTTGTTGATTTGCGACAAAAACGAGACGCCACGTTAGCCATGCCAAGGCTGATATTGCCATCGATTCAAGTCAACATTCGTGCAGGAAAAATGCCTGATGCTGAAGACAATGGCACAGTCTATTTAAAAATCCCGATTAACCTTCTTTAAACCTAAGAGTCATCAAAATGATACAAGCAATTATTGGCGCATTATTGATTGGTTTAGTGCTGAGTGTATTGGGCTCTGGAGGCTCAATTATTACGGTTCCAGTGTTGTTATATCTTATTGGTATGCAACCACAATTAGCCATAGCTTCATCATTATGTATCGTTGGTGTAATCAGTTTAATCAGCAGTATGCGTTTCATTAAGCATAAAAAGGTTTCTTGGCGTCATGTGTTCTTATTTGGTTTACCTGGCATGGCGGGGACTTACTTAGGTGCTTGGACAAGCACTTTTGTGACCAGTGACATTCAACTGACTGTGTTTGTCATTTTAATGCTTATGGGTGCCGTCATGATGTGGCGTAATCAATCAAGTCGATGTAAAGCAGGCACGCTGGATGTGACCAAAATTCTCTTACAAGGCTTAGGGGTCGGTGTTGTGACTGGTTTTGTTGGTGTTGGTGGCGGCTTTTTAATTGTGCCGGCTTTGGTGATCCTCGGTGGTATTGATATTGGACTCGCGATTGGCACCAGCTTACTGATTATTACCATGAATTCATTCGTTGGCTTTATAAAATACTACTCATTGCTTTCAGATAAAGGGCTTGAGTTTGACTGGTCAGTTATTGGGATCATGATTGCTGGCGGGTTTGTCGGCAGTATTGCAGGTCAATGGATAAGCCAATATTTACCTAAAGCAATATTACAGAAAATATTTGCCGTGTTTTTAGTCTTAATGGCGCTATTTATCCTAACTAAATCTATTATTTAATATCACGAGGTACACATGAAAACTGCTCAAGAATACATAAGTGAAATCAAAGCTAACATTATCGAAGTGAGTACCCATGATTTACTCACGGCAATGCTTAACCCTGATGTGGTTATTATCGATGTCCGTGAACACGAAGAATTTTTATTAGGCCATATCGAAGGTGCAGTGAATTTCCCTCGTGGTGTATTAGAGATGAAAATACACGAGCATCCTTTGGTCAGTCACCATTGCGAATGGGTTTTAGCATTAAATGAATTAGCAGAAAAAGAGATATTTCTGATTTGCCGTACTGGTGGTCGCTCCGCACTTGCTGCCGATTCATTACAAAATATGGGCTTTAAAAAACCACTATCTGTGGCAGGTGGTATGGTGCAATGGCAACAAGATGGATTTCCATTAGTGCCGTATAAGGTTTAAATCACAGTAAGCTAGATATGCTCTGGCTAATGGCAGATATCTTTCATTGCCATTAGCTGGAGGCCGTTTATTTGACCACTAATTGGTAAGATGATTATTTTCGTGATGTGATCACAATTGATTTAGCGGTATTTTAATATAATAGTTATCTTCACCTTCTATGGGTGAAATATTGCCTGCACGAATATTGATTTGGATTGCGGGTAGTAGCAAAGCTGGAGTATCAGCATTTATATGACGTTGTTGATGTAACTCAACAAACTCAGTAAGAGTGACTTTACCCCCTACAACGCGGTTATTCCTTTTTTGCGCAATAACCGATGTTTCTAATTGATTCTCCGCGTTTTTATCTGTGAACGGATAATGTCCTACAAATACACGGGTACAATTTGGCAATGCTAATATCCGTTGAATTGAATGGTATAAGGTGGTTGCACTGCTATCTGGGAATTCAGTACTCGCAGTCCCTAACTCAGGTATAGATAAGGTATCACCGACAAACACTGTGTCTTCAATAAGATAGCTAACACAAGCTGGTGTATGGCCCGGAGTGTGCATTACGTGAATATTTAAATGACCGAATTTAATCAATTCTTCATCGACAAACAGTTGGTCAAACTGCTCACCATTACACTGAAAGCTTTCATCAAGATTAAGTAATCGCTTAAACGTGTGCTGGACTTTGGTGATATTCTCGCTAATTCCCGTTATCCCTCCTCGATTTTTCTTGATATAGCATGCCGCTGAAATATGATCATCATGGGCATGCGTTTCTAAAATCCATTCAATTTCATATCCATGTTTATCGATATGCTCAATCAGCATATCGGCAAAATGGGTACTTATGGTTCCAGAGGCGATATCAAAGTCTAAAACAGGATCGATTATGGCGCTTTGACGCGTAGCAAGATCCGTCACCACATAAGTAATCGTATGGCTAACGTGATGATAAAAAGGATCGATGCGGATTTTGCTCATGACACATTACTCCCAACAAAATCCCTTGGGCATTTGTTAAATAAAACCTCATATGAATATCGGTCACATTCGCAACATCATTTATCGTTGACTGAGGAAGTTTGATTATTACAGTATAATGTTAAGTCAAATCATCATCTTTTACTGCGAATTATGTCGCAATAAATTGCGAACGAATAAACTCACTATGATTTAGGTTTTGCGTAATAAGACTTAACGTTTGTTAAGCCTTATTACGTCATTATTTACGTCTTTATTAGGGTTTGGCTGTCATCGGCGATACTGGATCACTGATGACTTTTTGCAATGAAAATGCACCTCTAATATCACCAAGGGCAAAGTTAATTGCTTTATCATCAGGATAGGTTGTATTAATTAATGCACTCAGTTCAGGGTTAATATTACTACCATGACAACCTAAGCATAACTCTTGAGTTGGAATGGCTTTCATATAACGAAACTCAGTATTATCGCCATTAACAATATACTCGCTGGCCACTATCGGTTTATCAACGGATTGCTGTCCTGAAGACTGAATGGCTTCAAACTTTTGTAATTGTGCTAACTCCCATGCATCTGGCGTATTGTCTGAATTACGCACCCGCAAACTGGTTCGAGCGAGCGTCCAGCCTTGTTTCGAATTCTGTGCAGTAATGGCAGGCGCTACCGACTTACACACAGACACAGCATTGGGCAATCCACCTTGCTTTATGGCTGCCTGTAACTGACCTTTTAATGTTTGGCTAAATTCGGCAATACGCTCATTAGCCTCTTGCTCAAGCATTTGTTGTTCGGTTAATGATGCTGCTTGGCTAACACTGGTCATACTCGCGAGTATTAGTAAAGCGGCTAATTTGCCAGATCCTGCCACGTGTTGATTACAATTCTTTGCTAATGTCATTATCATCATCCTCTGCTTCTAGGCGCGTGATCCCCATGAGTTTCAACGCATATTTTTCGTATAATGGTTCACTGCTACCAGTCTTCATTTTTCGTAGAAAGTATTTTTCAAAACCAATTTTGGCAAAATGTGCCCATTTCCCTTTTTTAAACCAAGAGACGTTACGCGGTGCTATTTGAGGCATTGCCACAAATACTGCACCTGTGTCACCCATATCAGCAATACAAATTGCATTCCAAGTGCCTTTACTTTTAGGCGGGCTGTTTTCAATAATAATGCTATGCAAATTGTGAGCGATTGCAGTCATCATCGACTCAATCATGTAACCTGTTTTTGGCATCCCGGTTGGGACTGGCGTTATTTCTGCTGGCGGGATTGCCACACAAACCCCACCCGCAAAAATATTACTAAATGTTGGTGAACGTTGATGTTCATCGGTAATAACAAAGCCTTTAGGGTTACATAGTCCTTCAACATTCGCGACAGCATCAATACCAGCAAATGGGGGGATTAACATTGAATGTTGAAATGGCAATGAGTGAGAAAAATCAACATTCCCCTTTCTATCAAGCTCTGAAATATGCATCACGCCCTCCTCTACAGAGTCAACCGTGGCATTGCATATCCATTTTATATCTCTTTGGCGTAACTCAGACTCGAGCATTGATTTTGAATCACCAACGCCACCTAAACCTAAATGCCCAACATAAGGCTCGCTAGTGACAAAATGAATTGGCACTTTGCTTCGAATGCCGGCATCACGTAACACCTTGTCTAAAATAAACACGTATTCATAAGCCGGCCCAAAGCAGCTTGCACCTTGAAATGCCCCCACGATCACAGGACCCGGATTAGCTAACAGTTTATCGACATCAACTTTGCACTCTACTGCATGTTCAAGTGTGCAAATAGATTGAGTAAAGTGTTCAGGGCCTGCTCCAGGTATAGTGTTAAATGCCAGTTTAGGACCGGTTGCGATAACCAAATAGTCATAGTCAATAATGTCTTCATCAACAGTTATGAGTTGATTTTTTTCAGTATCAATTTTAGTCACTCTGGCACATTTAAATTCTATTTTTTTATCTGCTAAGTGTTTTTCTATCTGGAACGTAATGGCTTTAGGTTCTCGCCACCCAACGGCAATCCAAGGATTAGAAGGGGTAAAACGAAATGTATCATGTTCGTTAACCATTAAAACTTGATGGTCCTTACCCAAAATCTCTTTTATTTCGTATGCGGCTGGCATGCCACCAGTACCGGCACCTATCACAACAATTTTAGCCATTGAATGTTCTCCCCATTTACAGTGTCTTTGAACTCAATACGGCCATCAGACATGTATATTAGAGCTATACAAAGCTTGTGCCAGATCACATCTTAAATTTTAGGCAATGAAATCAGCTACCTAAAACCAACCAATGTTTAGATAATGTAATTACAAGGTTACCAAGTGACAAATATGGCATTGACGTGACAATTATGACACCTATAATGACATATTAGAATTAACTGATGCATATATAGACAAGCGAGAGCAATAAATGGATAACACTACCGTAGTCCAATCGATGATAAACGCGATTGATAAACCGGCAATATTTATTACCCCAGACTATGTCATACATGCGGTCAATGAAGCCTATGCAGAAACATATGAGACCAAAGTGATATTGGGTCAAAGTAAGTGTCATCAGATTTCCCATCACAGTAACGAACCTTGTGACAAACACGGCGAAGATTGCCCTTTACAACAATGCCTGAGTACGACTAGAGCAGCCAATGCGATGCATATCCATAGCACGGCTCATGGCAAGTCATATTGCGATATTTTAATGAAACCGATTAAAGATAATGATGGCCAAATCTTAGGGTTCCTAGAGATTCTAGATGCTATTGATTATGCATCGATCGAATCTAAAAAAGGCACTATGGTCGGTCAATCCGCGCCGTTTAAGGAAATGCTCAATCGGATAAATCGCGCCTCTCAATCCAACATTGCAGTACTATTGCAAGGTGAAACAGGCGCTGGTAAAGAGCTGGTCGCCAAAGCTGTACATCAAGCCAGCAGTAGAAGTGATAAGCCATTTGTGGTGATTGAATGTACCGGACTGAGTGAGAATCTATTCGAAAGTGAATTATTTGGCTATGAAAAAGGTGCCTTTACCGGGGCGACCACCAGCAAAAAAGGTCTGATTGAAATCGCCCATGGTGGGACGGTGTTTTTTGATGAAATTGGCGACGTACCAATGAATATGCAAGTCAAGTTACTCAGATTACTTGAAACTCAATGCTATCGCGCCGTTGGGGGCTTAAAACAAAAACGTTCTGATTTTAGATTAGTTAGCGCCAGCCATAAAAATTTACTCGATTTAGTTGAAAAAGGAGAATTCAGACGTGATTTGTATTATCGCATTGCAGGATTTCCGATTTACTTACCCTCGTTACGTGAACGCCATGATGATATTCCAACGCTCGTTAATCACTTTATTAAATATTCTGAATACAAACATAAAAAGTTTTCAGCTAATGCGTTAACCTTACTCAGTCGTTATGCCTATCCAGGTAATATTCGTGAATTGAAAAACATTATTGAGCAATCAGCATTAATAGCCAACGAAGATATGATCCACAGCAGTGATTTACCTGAAATTGTTCAACCTAATCACCTGTCGACCGAAGAAAACAATTCCCTAAAAACGGCAACCACGATCATGTCATTAGATGACGTTGAGTATAGGTATCTTTTTCAGGTCTGTGAGCAATTTCAAGGGTCTCCTGCAGAATTAGCCATTAAGCTTAATATTAGTGTTCGTACTTTATATCGTAAATTACAGCGCTATGATTTAAAACTAACAGCGCTGTAAGCACATCACTTCGACCTGCGCATTCACTAATGTTGGTGCATGAGTGAGTGCTTTTTATTACAACAAGGTTTCATCATGGCGCTTTCTGCGCCTGCTTTAGTTTCACAGCAACGTTTCGCCTCAGGTCCACTGTGACAGCCCGCTTCTCCATCAGCATGATCGCAACAACCACTATTAGCTTGCTTAGCAATATGTTTCACTGACGTCCGCCCCTGACTTGCCTGGGTATATTGTTCACAGTCGGATAAAACAGCAGCCGCAAAATGCTGTAACTCTGTACGGCCGTTTTTTGTATGAAATACACTCAAATTCTGGTTTAGTAGCTTAGACAATAACTGCTGGCCAATATTACGTATGATCACCCGATTCGCGCCTTGTGCCAGTATCAAACTGACTAATTGCTGCTTGCCCTCACATCCATCGAGTAAAGCTGGGTTGGTAAAACGTCCGACGACTTGAGCTTGGTCATTAATAAACAGTACCTCATCGGCTTTGCTAAAATGGTTGGAAATATTTTCCGCTTTCATGGGTATGGCTGTAATCATGGGGGCTGTCCTCACTGTACAATATTCAATTTTATCATCGAGATACCATTTAGTTTAAACGGCATAAATGGTTATGGTTGATGACATTAATGCTTGCCATTATCGATTAACAGTAATTGGCATATGCTATATATACGCCGATTAATGGCATATGCCAATTAGCATTGATATTTTGTGACCAGTGCCACGCTTAGCTCAATATCAATACCAATAATCGAATCAGTGATTTCTATTTTATTTGCTCAATGACAATCTTAATGATGGAACCCATAAAAATATTAACATTTAATCTTGGGTAAGCATTTCCATTGAGTTGAATATTGAGGAGTAAGCAAATCACGACGCATTGCCCACTTTTGTTGTATTCCTTGTGCAGCAAGAAACACAGTATCGCGGCCATAACGTTGGTTGATGCTATCAAGGGTGTGCATGAGGGCATAATCGACCTTAGCAGGATTAAATAAAT
This sequence comes from Shewanella sp. SG44-6, assembly GCF_014164185.1. NCBI lineage: Bacteria > Pseudomonadati > Pseudomonadota > Gammaproteobacteria > Alteromonadales > Shewanellaceae > Shewanella > Shewanella sp. SG44-6. The sequence continues at coordinate 11,435 of NZ_JACJER010000063.1, forward strand.
CAAATTGAAAATATTTCTCGCTGGCTAAATCAACAAGGCCTACGCCAATTTTGTAATACCGCACACCGACGCGAAACAACCTTGGTGCAGCTTGTCTAAGCGCTTTGGTGAGTTCAACAGAGCAATGTGTCGGGCAAGGGAAATGGACAATGACCTTATCACTCACGGGCCGTTCGTCATGGGGGGAATTACTGGCAAACAGCAACATGGTTTTGCAATACGAGCCTTGCTGACGCGCTTTAAGCGCCGCGATAGCGATATGTTTGCTCAATGCCTGTAATAGCAATTCATAGTCAGTGATGCGCTCACCAACACTACGAGTCGAGAAAATTTGTTTTTTATCTGCCCTTGCCTCATCCCATTGTTTACAGACTTGACCATTCAGTTCACGAACGGTTCGCTCTATTTCAATACTAAATTGTTTTCTCGCAAGGCTCGGTGGCATACAGGCAAGATCATATGCGCTGCGAATATTCATTACTTCAAGTTTTTTACTTATGCGCCTACCAATGCCCCATACATCACCGACCGCAAGCTGACGCAAAATGTCAGTGCGTTGCTGCAATGTCTCAATTACGCAAACACCTTGGTATCCTGGAATTTTTTTAGCGGCATGATTGGCTATCTTGGCTAAGGTCAAGGTGTCGCCCATACCGACACAGACGGGTAAACGCGCTTCTTTCCAAACCGTACGACGGATTAACTGACCATGGGTATGCAGACATTTAATCGCGGGGTAACTGTGTTTAAACGACAGGAAACATTCATCGATGGAGTACACATGCTGATCGGGCGCAAAGCGGCCTATTATCGCCATCATTTTTGCTGATAAATCGGCATAGAGCTCATAGTTAGATGAACACACAATCACATTACGCTCGGCACATAGCGCTTTAACTTGAAAATAGGGTAGAAATTTTTGTATGCCCGCTTCTTTTGCTTGTCGATTAGCAGCCACAATACAACCGTCGTTATTGCTCAGTACAATGATTGGCTTACCACGCCAATCAGGGCGAAATACCTGTTCAGCACTGCAATAAAAAGCATTGGCATCAACTAAGGCAAACATTGTTGCTTACCCTTGGTGGCTAACAAACATGGGGCTTTGGCGATGACAACGAATTGAGCGGATCACCACACCTTCAATACTAAAGTCATCATAATCGCAAATAGTTACTGGTAAATGTTGCTCATGAGATGACACTAGCATTCGCCGTTGCAGATCGAGAATTTTACACACAAATTCACCATTAAAATTAGCCACAATCACATCGCCACTTTTAGCCGTTTCATGACGATCGACAATCAGTAAGTCGCCATCGAATATCCCAACACCTTGCATTGACTCCCCTTGGGCTAAGCCGATAAAAGTCGAACTTGGATGTTGCACTAACATCTCATCAAGACTGAGGCCTAATTGAAGATACTCAGCAGCAGGGCTTTCAAAACCGGTAATGCCAGCACTGGCGACAATGGGAATAAAGCGCATACGCTAACCTCGTACATTTATACCGAATACTGTATAAAAACACAGTACCATTATAGGGTACATAGTAGCGCTAAATTTTGTCTGTGCAAGTTTATTTATGTTAAATCGCGATATGCAGGCGGCATATTTAGCCATTGAAGGTTGTTATTAGCCAGCTAGATAGCGTTATCAGTTTAATAGTTAATGAGTTTATTTGTTCAAGGTCAAAATACAATCTGAGCGATTGGTCTACACTTGTGATCAGTACAACAATGAACTTGATGCAAATATACACTTGATTGCTACTTTTTTTGGGGTCTAGTATGACACTCGCCACATTTGATATCGACATGCACGATGACAACTGCGACCTGAGTCTTGCAGGTGATTGGCAATTAGGCCAAGCACCACTAGGTGCCGATATTTGTGCCGCCCTTCCCGCAACTTGCCATACTGTCAGATTAGTGACGACTGAATTATCTCAGTGGGATTCAAGCCTTGCCATTGCCTTATTACAATTATCCCGCTGGTGTGAACAACAAAAAATAGCCCTCAATATTCAAGATACCCCACAAGGATTACAACAATTACTGCAGCTAGCTACCGATGTGCCTGTGTATCAAACGGCGAATGATGGTGTCATTGGTGGCATGTGGGTAACGCTTCGTAAAGGCATGATTGTACAAGGCTTACAGGTGCACGATGGCTTAGTATTTGTCGGGGAAAGCACGTTGGCATTAGGGCGTTGGTTAAGAGGTAAAGCCAGTACTCGGCGGAGTGATATCGTATTTTTTATTGAACAAGCAGGGCCTAAAGGACTGGCGATTGTCACTTTGATTAGTCTGCTAGTGGGAATGATTTTAGCCTATTTAGGTTCAGTGCAGCTGCGTCAGTTAGGTGCTCAGGTGTATGTCGCTAACCTAGTGGCGATTGGAATGGTACGCGAAATGGGCGCCCTGATGACAGGCGTCATTATGGCTGGCAGAACGGGAGCCGCGTATGCCGCTCAATTAGGCACCATGCAGGTCAATGAAGAGATTGATGCGCTGCGAGTCATGGGTATTTCCACCATGGAGTTTCTGGTGTTACCTCGCTTGTTGGCATTGATTTTCATTATGCCGTTAATGTGCATTTACTCTGACGTGATTGGCATGATCGGCGGTGCAGTAGTTGCCAATGGCATGGGCGTGAGTTACACCCAATATATTTTACAAACTCAGGTTGCCATTGATTGGGTAGACATATCCACCGGGTTGATAAAAAGCCTTATTTTTGGTTTTTTGATTGCGATTGCAGGTTGTCAGGCCGGGCTTAAATGCGGGCGAGATTCTAATGCCGTTGGTTTAGCCACGACCAGTGCTGTAGTTAAAGCCATTGTGTTTCTGGTGGTTTCCGATGCCGCGCTCAATATCTTATACGATAAGTTAGGGATCTAATTATGGTGGATGATGCCTTCATCAGTGTACGCAATCTTAGTGTCGGTTATGGTACGACCGAGGTACAAAAACAACTGAACTTCGAGATTAACAAAAATGATATCTTTTTTGTCATTGGCGGAAGCGGTTGCGGCAAAACAACCTTACTTAAATCAATGGTAGGATTGTTAACCCCACTTAAGGGAGAAGTACTTTATCAAGGTAAAAACTTTTATGACGCTGATGAACCAGCGCAAGTGGCCATGCTCAAAGACTGGGGGATCACGTTTCAAACTGGCGCGTTGTTTTCCAGTATGTCGCTTGCCGAAAATGTGGCTTTACCGCTACAACTGTATACCGACCTTTCGGAGCGGCAAATAGCAGAGGCTGTGGCATATAAGCTTGCTTTAGTCGGCTTAGCTGGATTTGAAAAATTTTACCCTGCCGAATTAAGTGGCGGTATGCATAAGCGTGCAGGCTTGGCACGCGCGATTGCACTGGATCCACAATTGTTATTTTTTGATGAGCCTTCAGCAGGCTTAGATCCCATTAGCTCTATGCGCTTAGATCACCTAATTGTGCAAATTTGCCAAGCACTGGACTCGACCGTGATTATCGTATCGCACGAGCTACCCAGTATATTGTCAATCGGCACCCGCTGTGTGTTTCTCGATAATCAAACCAATACCATGCTTGATTGTGGCGATCCGAGAGAATTAAAACTTAACAGTAGCCAAGCTCGAGTGCGACAATTTCTCAATCGTGCTGATAAAGTGGAGGCATCATGAGTAAAAGCCAGCGACTTCCTCTTGCGATTGGGGCCTTTATCTTTGGCGCGATTATTTTAGTGTTTATTGCCCTGCTATTTTTTTCCGGTGGGCGAATATTTGCCGAAAAAGCGCCTGTGGTCATGTATTTCAATAACTCAGTACAAGGGCTTCAAGTCGGTGCGCCAGTGAAGTTAAAAGGCGTAGTCATTGGTGAAATAAGCGATATTAGCATTGATTTCCCCAACGACAGTAGCCAAGGTGTCACGGCCTCAGTTCACGCCGATTTACTGTTGAAACGCATCAATCTTAAAGGCATACAAGTGGGAGAAGAGTTTTTCTCCCATGCGATAGAGAATGGCTTACGTGCTCAGCTGAATTATCTGAGTTTATTAACCGGACAACTCTATGTTGAGTTAGATTTTTATCCCAACACATCCGCACATTTCCATGATGACAAAGATTCATTATTGGAGCTACCAACCATAGCGACTGATTTCGAATCCTTGTTTAAAGATCTGCAATCATTGAACTTGAAAAACGTCATCACCAATGTGGATAAATTGGCTCAGCAACTTAGCGACATTGCCGCCAGTGGCAAAATACAGCAAGCGCTGGATAATTTTGATCGCGCTGCAACAGCCGTTAGAAACACCGCTGCGCATATCGATACAACTCAGGCGACATTAGGCACCAAGAGTGCCGAAGTACTGGCTAAACTAGATAGTTTACTGATGCAGTTGAATAAAGATGAACCGCAAATGGTTGAGTCTCTCAACCTCAGTTTAGCGGCACTGCACAAAACATTAGTCAGTATTGATCAGTTGGCGAATCAAGCAGGTAATTCTTTAGATCAAAACTCCCCACTCGTGATTGAATTAACCAATACATTGGCAGAGATTAGCCGCACAGCTCGGGCGTTACGTAGTTTAAGTGAAACCTTAGATGAGCAACCCGAGGCGATTATACGTGGTAAGCAAGGAGAATAATGTTATGAGGCTATCTTGGATGAGATCACTATATTGGAGTGTGAGTTTATTGGCACTTAGTCTGATCAACGGCTGCCAAAGCTCACCGCCAAAACAGTACTTTGTGTTAACCGCACCGTCCTTGCAGATAGGGCCCGGCAGTACATCACTCGAATACGATATTGGCATTGGCCCTATTGAAATACCCGAGTACCTAAACTTTACTCAAATGGTATATCCGCTTGAAGATGGCAGCCTACAAAGAATGGCCAACAGCTACTGGGCTGAGCCATTAGATCAAGGTATCGGCCGTGTTGTGAGTATTAATCTCAACCAAAGCGATCATAGTCGTAAGTTAGTGTTATTCCCCTGGGGAGCAGAAAATAGCCCGCAGTACAGTGTCAAAATAAAGCTTATGAGCTTAAGCAGAGACAGTAACAATGTCAGACTAAATGTTTATTGGGATCTTATCGATAACCAAGTAAACCGACATATCACCCAGCAACACTTCACTGCTGTCACCAAAGCAGGAGCAACGGCGCCAGACATGGTTAGTGCATACAGCCATTTATTGGCTCAGTTATCTGAGCAAATCGATAAGTCACTGCAACAACTGCCAGATTAACCGGAAAGTTTAAGCATAAGAGATAATGCAATTTATAGAATAGTGAAGTTGATTCTAGATAGCGGCTTGAGCGCCTAACGTGTAAAAGATTTAGGTATTGAACGAGTTGTAGAATTAGATGTTCCCCATTTTACATTTGTTTATCTGAAAATGAGAACAGTTAAAAGGCTGCGGCTACTTAATCAAATTGACTTCTAATATGTGCTCAATCTTTTGCTTTTTACTACTCCAGATGTATTTGTAATGCCCACCTTGCTGTGGGATTGTGACGGCTTTAGGTTTGAATGCCGCAATACATTCACCACCACAGTCTCTTACACTACGATATACCAAACCGTTACTGTCACGGGCACGCAACGCTTTAGCAAATTGCTGTGCTATCGCGTAGTCATCTGTGTGTAAGTCATCAAATTCTTGGGATCTAATATCATGCAGTGCCAACGCGACTTGATTAATATAGCAACGCATAGTGAGTTCGGTATCGGGCTCATTAGTCGCGCGTAAAAACACTTCTCGGTGGTAAATGGTTTCAGAAAAGGCGGTATGTAACGTTTTAGCCGCATAATACACTCCAAATTGACAACCATCGGTAAAGCGTGATGGCGTACCAATATGGGTAAATGCCGCCATTATTGGCGAGGTTCCAATACCAGAAATACGTTGTTCTACTGGCACCAGGGCCAACTCGCCTGCTTCTTCACGTAAGCGGTCGTTGGTGAGTGATTCAATAGCAAAGACTATCTCAAGCTCATCAGGGTTGGCGACCTGTTCAAATAAGTCGATAGGCGGAAAATGGCTGGGCACTAATCTGTACAGCTTATCCGCGTTAGGCTCAATGGTATTAACCTCGTTGTGCATCAAGGTATCTCCGCATATCACTCAAATTTATCATGCTACCTTTTAGCATATACTCCAAAGCTGTTTGATTATTAAAGGCTTGATTGACTTTTTGCGGCCAAGCATCGGCTTGATCTCTTGTCGGAAATAAACTCCCAAGGGCTTTATAAATGCCTAAAACGTATGAAATACGCTCCAAGGTATCTGGCGACAATGACGACACTTTACCTTTTTTCCAATTATAAAATGTCGACTCGGCCGGCCTACCTAACAGCACAATTTGATCTTTTGCTCTTACATGCCAAGCATCCATGATATTAAAAAACACCTTCAGCGCGACTTGGGCAGTTTTTTCAGGATTTTGCTGTAACACAGCTTGCTCAATTGCAGACATATCCAGCCCCCTCAGAGATTTATACAGCGATATAAAACGAATCATTACCACAACCAATAATACTCCACACATGGGGTTTATTCAAATTATACTATTTTTACGGTGTAAAATCATCGCGAGATAAGTGGCAAAAAGCATAGTTAACAAGGAAGATTCATCGCTGAAATGTCTTATTAATAACCTAGTTGCTAAAATTTGCTAACAATTCAAATGTTGACATTTTGTGTCATTCTTTCAAGATGACGAAGCAAATAACTCTGTCAACACATTGGCTAAGGAATACGATAACAATGAATAGATCCTTAATTGCGATTGGATTAACCACTGCACTATTAGCAGGTTGTGGTGTATCTGATACAACAAATACTCAGGTTGCAGCCGTCACTTCGCCTGCTCCCGCTAAAGCTGAATTAGGTACTTTTGGTATTGACTTAACAGCGCGTAATGAAGCGGTTAAACCTGGCGATGACTTCTTTATGTATGCCAGTGGTCATTGGTACGACAACTTTGTCATGCCAGCAGACAAAACCCGTTACGGCGCATTTAATGCCTTAGCTGAGCGCAGTGAAGATCAAGTCAAAGCAATTATTGATGATATTGCTGGCCGCAGTGATTTAAATGCAGAAGAACAATTAATTGCTGATTTTTATCATGCCTATATGGATACAGAAACCATTAATAAGTTGGGTATCACACCAATTAAAGGCACCTTAGATCAAATAGCGGCAATCAACTCGACTCAAGACTTAACAAAAATATTCGGCGAAGCCTGGCTTACAGGTACATCATCACCTATTTGGGGTGGAATGTGGTTTAACCGTTTAGACCCTAATCAATATGAAATGACCATTGGCGCTGGTGGCTTGGGTTTACCAGACCGTTCATATTACCTAGAAGAAAGCGATCGCTTTGTGAATATTCGTAAAGCTTATGTTGAGCATATCGCTGCAATGCTGGCTTTTGCGGGGATAAAAGACGGTGAAAAACGTGCCGCGGCGATTCTTGCACTTGAAACTAAAATAGCACAAGCACAATGGCCTAGAGAGAAACGTCGTAATCGCGATTTAACCTTAAACCAACTTAAGCGCGCAGATCTTGCTCAGCAATATCCTGGATTTGACTGGGATTTATATTTTGCACAAACAGGCTATCAAGTCCCTCAACTCAATATATCTGAACCTGAACCGGTTAAGGCTATCATTGACTTGATAAATCAACAGCCATTAAATGTATGGCAGGACTATCTGACCTACCACACGGTCAGTAATAATGCCGGATTATTATCAGAAGATATTTTCAATACTAACTTTGCTTTTTATGGCAAAGAGTTAACAGGCCAAGAACAACCTCGTCCACGTTGGAAACGCGCGGTGGAAGAAATGTCAGGCACTCAATCATTGGGCTTTGCAATCGGTAAAGTGTATGTGTCACGTTACTTTCCTGAGTCGTCTAAGCAACAAATGGCCGAATTAGTTGAAAACTTACGCACAGCACTTGGACAGCGTATTGATGGTTTAGAGTGGATGGGCGATGAAACTAAAGTGAATGCCCATGCTAAATTAGCGGCATTTAACCCTAAAATTGGTTATCCAGAATCATGGCAAGAATTTGATGGTTTAACCCTGACTAAAAATGATTTAGTCGGTGATATTAAAAATCTGCGCAAATACTTCCAAGCCGACAGCGTAGCTCAGGAACTGGAAAAAACCGATCGTAATCGTTGGGGCATGACCCCGCAAACAGTCAATGCCTATTACAACAGCTCGTTTAATGAGATTGTGTTCCCTGCGGCTATATTACAACCGCCATTTTTTGATCCAAACGCAGATCCCGCGGTGAACTATGGCAGTATCGGTGCGGTCATTGGTCACGAAATGGGTCATGGATTTGATGATCAAGGCTCTAAATCAGACGCTAATGGTATTCAGCGTAATTGGTGGACCGACAAAGATCGTGCCGCCTTTGATGCTAAAGCCGATAAACTGGCTGAGCAGTACAGTAAATATGAGCCTATTCCAGAAAACTTTGTCAACGGACGTAACAGTTTAGGTGAAAACATCGGCGACGTTGGTGGCTTATCAATGGCGTACCACGCTTATAAGTTGAGCTTAAAAGGTAAAGAAGCACCGGTTATTGATGGCGTTACTGGCGATCAACGCTTCTTTTTAGCTTGGGCTCAAGTGTGGAAAGAAAAACGCACCGAGCAAAGCATGTTAAGCCAACTTCGTGCTGGCACTCATGCACCAGGTCGTTACCGCGCCCTCGCCCCACGTAACCACGATGCTTGGTACAAAGCCTTTGATGTTAAACCCGGTGACGAGTTGTACTTACCTGAAGAGCAACGCGTACGTATTTGGTAATTTAAGTAAAGACCTGCAATAAGTTGTCTTAGTTACAACACGCATCCGTCACAATGTAAAAATGCCAGTCAGTTAACTGACTGGCATTTTTTATCACTATCGGCACAAATGCTTGAACAAATATCAGCAACCTGATGACTCACCTCAGAAACGAATGAAATGGATAATAGTGAAGTTTCAACTGTAGATAATAAATTATTTAAAGATTGATCGATGACGGAATAACGTTTGAATATTTTTACGGCCTAGACATATTGGTTCATCGTCGCTGGCAATACAGTGTGAGCACTTTATAACTCGTTTAGGGATAGAAGTGTGTTAGTAATTTTATAAGTCAGAATGATTTCGAATAACCTTTAATATGAAAAAGTAATTGAATTAACTAAAAATAGTGGCTAACTTCATTTGACCACTACACATCGCCAAGCTGGGATACAGTGACTTTTACTTACTAGTGGCGGTGTTACTTTAGTCCTCACGCTGATAGGGCGCCACTCTTAAAAAGCAATCTATACTGCACACTTGAAATAATATTGATCACAGGGAATTAAAATGAAAGTACTGACCTTCGGCACAAGCAATAGCAAAAACTCTATTAACAAAAAATTGGCTTTTTATGCCGCACAGCAAATCAACAACGCAGATATATCGTTAATCGACATTCATGACTTTGAAATGCCCATATACAGCGTAGACAGAGAAACTGAATTTGGTATTCCGCAATTAGCACACGATTTTTATAACGCGATTGGCGCAGCAGATACTATCGTGATGTCATTCGCTGAATACAATGGCTCATATACATCAGCCTATAAAAACCTGTTCGATTGGACATCTCGAATAGACATGAAAGTCTTTCAAAATAAACCGATTCTTATGCTGTCCACCTCGCCAGGTCCTGGAGGAGCGCAAAGTGTCTTAGCCGCAGCGCAAGCATCAGCGCCCTACTTTGCAGCAACAGTAATAGCCGCTATATCATTACCAAGCTTTTTTGATAATTTTGACTTAGAGGAAGGCGTCGTTACTGATAAGACATTCAATCAAAGTTTGCTTGCTGCAATCAGTAAATTCTAAGATTTTCTTTTTGAAGGATATTTTCCCTATTAGGTAACTAACAATACAACAAGAGTCAGAATGCTTGAGCATATTATGCAAAAAGAAAGCATTGATGAAATTATGTTTAAGGATTCTGACTAGGAGTACAACAAAGCTGACTTCACCGATTTTGACCATGGCCTTTCACGTATATCTATATATTCCAAGGCATACAAGCGGCCATGGACGGCGTAAAGCGTCCCGAAACAGTATCTGCACATAAGCCCACTGCAGGTGATTGACTGTAATGAGGGTACAATCTTAAAGCCCATTCAACCAAACATAAAAAATGCTAAACCTTTATTTCAGAGCCACTTTCTTTGGAGCATAAAAAGCCACTAGTGTAGCAATGGTCAGATTTAACTCTGATGCTAAATCGTGGCATATACTCACGACTAAAGCCGGATAAAGTAGGGTATCGCAACTAAAACAACGCCTATAATCAGTAAGCTAGTGACACTGGCAACAAAATAAGGAAACACAATTAACGCGATGCCAATACACAAAGGGACAATCGCACGTTGGCGTTTACCAAAAACAAAATAACCCATACCAATAGCGCCAAATAGAACACTCCACATGATCATTGATGCACTTCCCATCTCTAACCTCTTAGCTAACACCTGATAATTGACCATTATAATAAGGCTTTAAGATAATCATTGATCGTCTACTGCCCATCTTTAACCACTTAGTTAACGCCTGATAATTGAATATTTAATGGTTTCTTAGTTAACAATCTTAATATCTACACCTTAAATCATAAGCTTGTATAAGGTTATAGCATGGAACTTGTTTACCTATCTATCGCCGGCTACTCACAAGCCACTCCCTTTGATGATCAATCACTGACATTGATACAGAATTATATTGAGCCTTACAGTTAATCTGGCTAATGACTTGAGTGCATCAGATAGGCACTTTCCTGTAAATGTTAACCCCCCATTAGTTCTAAATGTTGCGTCCTTAAAATGGTGACGACCGATAACTCATGATTACGATAGTGGGTTTCAGATTAACGTTTTCTTAGATGTTAACCATCAATAACGGTTCGTCAATAAAGGATTATTGATGACAAATATCGACGTTACGATGAAGTCATTTTTTTATAAAAAACCAAAAATAACTGCAGCTGTAATGATTTCATGTAAAATTTTTTGTTTTTAACAACATAAGATCAACGTTAAGATCGCAACAATCAACCTATGTAAAACATAGATTTACAGAAAACAATCGCATTCCTACCCTATTTTACAGCCCCTTTGTTGTGACCTATATCAAATTATAGCTTGATAGTTACAGCACTAATCATTAGCATACTTATTAATTGAGCGTTCAATTAATAATTCTTAATACAGATAACGGACCCCTTTTATGTCAAGACCGATAATGAAAAACGTCAGACAACAACAGCTGATAAATGCCACGTTAATGTCAGTCGAACGTCATGGGTTGCAACACACTACGATTAATACCATTAGTGGCTTGGCGGGAATGTCATCGGGAATTATCAGTCACTATTTTGGTGGCAAGCAAGGGTTAATAGAAGCCACGCAGAAGTTTCTGTTAGATGAATTAAAGCAGGCATTACTGACGAGAACATCAGGCAAAACATTAACTCCAGTAGCACGGCTTTCGATGATAGTGGAAGCAAACTTTACTGAATTACAACGTTCAAATGCCGCGACAAAAACATGGTTAAGCTTCTGGTCCCAAGCGATGCACGATCCTGGGCTGGCAAGATTACAAAATATTAATAGTCAGCGGTTATACAGCAATCTGCTTTTTTCGTTTAAGCAATTATTACCCAATACCGCAGCGATTAATGCAGCAAAGCAAACCGCTGCAGTGATTGATGGTTTTTGGTTACGCAGCGCGCTGAGCTCCACCCCTATAGAAGATTTTAAGCAAGCCCAAATTTTATCTAAAGCCTTTATTGAGGCTGCGATCGTGCAACATGGAGAAATTGAATGTCAGCGTTAATTACATACCAAAATTATGTTCACGGTAAATACATTTCAAATGGTAGCGGAGAAACCTTCGAGGTTATTAATCCTGCGACTGGTGATGTCAGTTATTTAGTTGAAGTGGCTACCGAAACAGTACAACAGGCGGCTATTGCGAGCGCGAAAGCAGGATTTGCAATTTGGTCAGCAATGACGCCAATCGAACGTAGCCGCATTTTATTAAAAGCCGTTGCCCTACTACGTGAACAAAATGATGAACTTGCTGCAGGTGAAGTATTGGATACCGGTAAGCCATGGCAAGAAGCATCGGTAGTTGATGTGGTTACTGGCGCCGACTCTATAGAGTTCTTTGCCGGACTTGCCCCAAGTATTGAAGGCAATCAACAACCTGTTGGAGCGGACTTTTATTACACTCGCCGCGAGCCATTAGGCATTTGTGCCGGTATTGGTGCTTGGAACTATCCGCTACAAATAGCTTGTTGGAAAGCGGCACCTGCTCTCGCTTGCGGTAATGTGATGATTTTTAAGCCATCAGAAGAAACACCACGCGGTGCAATGCGTTTGGCGGAAATATTCACACAAGCTGGCGTACCAGATGGCGTATTTAACGTTGTTCAAGGTGACGGTAAAGTGGGCTCATGGCTAACCAGTAATGAAGATATCGCTAAAGTGTCATTCACTGGCGAAGTCGGTACCGGTAAAAAAGTCATGGCAGCTGCGGCGGGAACACTTAAAGACGTAACCATGGAACTTGGTGGTAAGTCGCCATTGATAATCTTTAACGATGCCGATGTTGAAAATGCCGTTTCTGCGGCAATGTTAGCCAATTTTTATACGCAAGGCGAAGTGTGTACCAATGGTACGAGAGTCTTTGTGCAGCAAGATATTTATCCACAATTTATTCAACGTTTAAAAGAACGTACTGAGCAGAATATTGTTTGCGGCGACCCAATGGACCCAAACACTAATTTCGGCGCGTTGATTTCACGTGATCATCAACAAAAAGTGCTTGATTATATTGAGATTGGTAAAAAAGAAGGGGCGACTTTGTTAACGGGCGGTAGTGCATTAAAGCCTGACAATGCGCCAAATGGTTTCTTTGTCGCGCCAACAATTTTTACTGATTGCACTGATGAAATGACGCTATCTAAAGAAGAAGTCTTTGGCCCAGTCATGTCGGTATTGACCTTTACTGATGAAGACGAAGTCGTTAAACGTGCTAATAGTACACATCTCGGCTTAGCGGCTGGGGTGTTTACCCAAGACATTACTCGCGCTCATCGGGTTATTCATCAAATTCAAGCTGGTATTTGTTGGATCAATGCTTATGGTGCCTCACCAGCAGAAATGCCGGTTGGTGGTTACAAAATGTCTGGTATTGGCCGCGAGAATGGCTCTGAAACCTTGAAAGCATATACCCAAATTAAAGCTGTTTACGTTGGTATGCAGTCACTTGAAAGCCCATTTTAGGAGTGACCAATTAATGTCTACGCAAATATCTCATGAATACGATTATATTATTGTCGGTGCCGGAAGCGCAGGTTGTGTATTAGCCAACCGCTTAACGGAAAACCCTGACAATAAAGTCCTCATACTTGAAACCGGAGGTAGCGACAAAAGCATTTTTATTCAAATGCCTACGGCGTTATCTATCCCGATGAATACCAAAAAGTATGCATGGCAGTTTGAAACAGAAGCAGAGCCCCATTTAGATAATCGTCGTATGCATTGCCCTCGAGGCAAGGTACTCGGCGGCTCATCATCCATTAATGGCATGGTTTATGTGCGTGGCCATGCGCGTGATTTTGACGAGTGGCAGCAACAAGGTGCAAAAGACTGGGATTATGCTCACTGTCTGCCTTACTTTAAAAAAGCTGAAACCTGGTCTTTTGGCGGTAATGTTTATCGCGGTGATAAAGGTCCATTAGCAGTTAATAACGGTAATGAGATGAAAAACCCGTTATATCAAGCTTTTGTTGATGCAGGTGTCGATGCCGGTTACCTAGCGACGAGTGATTACAATGCCAGTCAGCAAGAAGGCTTTGGCCCAATGCACATGACAGTTAAAAACGGCGTGCGTTGGTCTACAGCAAATGCGTACCTTCGCCCTGCGATGAAGCGCTCGAATTTAACCGTGGTTACTCATGCGCTTGTACATAAAGTAATTATGCAAGGCAAAACGGCTGTTGGCGTTCGTTACGAACGTAAAGGCGAGTTAATTGATGTTAACTGCAATAAAGAAGTGATTTTATCAGCAGGTTCTATTGGTTCGCCGCATATTTTACAACTGTCGGGCATTGGCGATGCCAGTACATTAGCGAGTGCAGGTATTGAGCAAGTTCATCAATTGCCTGGTGTAGGCCAAAACTTGCAAGACCATTTAGAGTTTTACTTCCAATTTAAGTGCTTAAAACCGATTTCGCTTAATGGCAAGATAGATCCATTAAGCAAATTATTTATTGGTGCGCGATGGATTTTAAATAAATCGGGTTTAGGCGCAACTAACCATTTTGAGTCTTGTGGTTTTATCCGCTCAAAAGCGGGTTTAGAGTGGCCAGATCTGCAATATCATTTCCTACCTGCTGCAATGCGTTACGACGGTAAAGAAGCGTTTGCGGGCCATGGTTTCCAAGTGCATATTGGCCACAACAAACCTAAAAGCCGCGGTGCAGTAACGGTCGTATCAAATGATGCCAAGGTTGCCCCACAAATTCAGTTCAATTATTTGTCACATCAAGATGATATCGAAGGTTTTAGAGCGTGCGTTCGTTTGACCCGTGAAATTATTAATCAACCGGGTTTAGATGAATATCGTGGTGAAGAAATTCAGCCAGGCTTAGCGGTCAAAACCGATGAAGAGATTGACCGTTTTGTCAGAAGCTCAGTTGAAAGTGCCTATCACCCTTCTTGCTCGTGCAAAATGGGCGAGGATGATATGGCCGTGGTTGATTCAGAAACAAAAGTTCACGGTATTAACGGTTTAAGAGTCGTTGACTCATCTATTTTTCCAACCATTCCTAATGGGAATTTGAACTCACCGACCATCATGGTTGCCGAGCGTGCTGCCGACATTATTTTAGGTAACAAGCCACTGGCACCCAGTTTGGCAAAAGTGACTATTGCTAAACATTGGCAAACATCACAACGCTTACAAGCTCCGAAACGACATTCCGATTAGCCCTCATTCATTGATGTGTATTCCTATATACACATCAATAACAGGTTGTGGCCAACCTTCACAATTGTAAATGGCCAATTTAGCTGAGATCAATCTATCAGGGTTTAACTATCGTCAACACGATACTTAAGGCTTGAGGGCATTTTGCCTTTAAAAATTGTTCTATGGCATTAAAAACATACAACAAGGAGCCAAAAAATGACGACCTGGTTATCAATAGGTATTCTATTTACTTTTGCCGCAATCGCATTTGTGATTTATCGCTGGGGTAACATGCAGTGTATTGGTGTCACCCCAGTACGTAAGTTTACCTTTATTGCTATTTTGTTCACCTCCGGGCTTGATGTAGGTTTAATCATGTTCCCGTTGACCGAGTTTGCCGGTTATGCCGATTTAGCTGCCAGTCCAGAATATGGATTTACTAATCCACTGGCAATTGAGTTTGGCTTTTGGGCCTGCTTAATTTGGGCATTTTACTTTTTAACCTGCTTCTACTTCTGTGTCATTGAACCCAGAGTAAAGTATTTTGAAATTCCACTGATTAAGTTTATCAATAACATCGTCATCATTGGTACGTGTGCCTTCACCGCTTATTTATTATTAAGCAATTTACCTTGGTATTTACCACAGTTAGGTGATGGTGAAAGCATTGTCGGCAGCTTCTACCTCATTGTGTTTATGGTTATTGCTGCAGCAGTGTATTCAAGCACAAGTATTCGCTATGTTCGTTATCTCAGTTTAGGCAGTACTTGGCTATTCTTAGGCTTAATCGCCGTTATGTGGTCTGGTGCATTTTTATCAGATGACTCAAGTGTCGGTGAGTTTTTCACTACATTTGCATTAATTGGCGACTACTTTGCTAACATTCATAACTTTGTACTACCGATAAACGATTATCATGAGTTCTACCTGTTCTGGTGGTTTGCTTGGAGCATTATGATTGGTCAATTTACGGCACGCTTTGTGGGTGGTATGAAAACCTATCAAGTGTTACTGGCTATGATGGTATTCCCTTCAATCCCGATCGCGATTTGGTTTACAGTGTTGTATTACTACAGTGCAAACGCTCTCGATACCTCAGGGTTTTATAATCTTGCTATGGTAGTAGTAGGGATAACATTTGTAATTAACTCATTAGATTCACTCGTTCGTTTATATACTGACAATTTGAACATCACTGTTGAACGTTTTGGTAAAGTTCCTTATATCGTTGGTAATATTGTTGTACTGAGTGGCTTAACCTTATTATTTAAACTAGACTTTTTACAGATTCAATTAGTAGGCGCACTGGCTATAGGCTTGATATTAAGCTGTTTCATATACATTTTGAAATCGCACCATCGTACGGTCGGGGATATTGAACGCTCTCCAAAAGAAAATAAAATCGATTTTACTAAAATCGAATTAGCAGACTAAACAATAAAAACAATCCAAGGAATAATGATGAATACGACAATA
>NZ_JACJER010000064.1:0-27732 GCF_014164185.1 Shewanella sp. SG44-6
ATGGAAAGCGATTAATCCTACCAAAAAAAAGAAAGCGAAAACCATTTCCAAGACAAGTGCTATATAAAGCACCACGTTACCCCTATAAGAAAAGAGCCGCTCACTGTTAAGCGAGCGGCATTACATGTTATATGACGCCTTTTAAAACTCAGACTCGAACGTTCTCTGAGCTGATGCGAATATTATTGCTTATTAATCAATATGATGATTAACTAAGCTCTGCCATTTAAACTTACTGTTCTCGTCTGAAACACCTTAACTATGAGCTTTGCAGCCATCATAGATCATAGCCATTATGATGATTTATATTTGCTTGCGCACAGCATTATTAACATTATGCCTTTCAATCAATTGAATAAAAAACTCAATAAAAACTATAGATATAGACAACCTTTAGTTAATTATTTTTGAGGTTTCTGTGAAATCCACAGTTTAATGTGCCCTTGGACGACCACCACACCATTGGTATCATAGGCTTTAACATCGACTAACATATCGCCCACTTGCCACTGCTCTGGTTTTACCTCTGCAACACATAAAATATCACTCGCCGCTTTTGCAGTGTAATCGACTGACATTCCTTTTGGTATCCAACGTAAATGCGCCGGAATCGATGCTTCAGCCATAGTGCCCATAGCCATTTCTAAACCATTACAAATAGCAATAACATGCACAGTGCCAATATGATTTTGGACTTTTTTACGCTTTTTGATTAAACATTCACAACGGTTTACACGTAAATCGCTTATGTAAGGATGTACTGTGCCAAAATAGGGCGCCATACGCGCTACCATTTTAGAGAATATATGCTTACCAAAAGGGTACGCGGTCACTTTTTGATATAGCGACATGACTTTATTAGATTTAGTTTGGGCCATTGGAAAGACTCTGGTTATTGTGTAAGTAAGTTGTCTGGTCGGATGAGGTTAGCATTGTTGTAACCTGCGGTGAAGTCATGATCAATATTTTCCATCGCTCATTACACTGGCCACAGGTATAATTTACTTGATTAGACACTTTAAGGATGAATTTTGAAAACTGACTCACTGATATTAAATTATTTTAAAGGTATGGCTATGGGGGCGGCAGATGTTGTTCCTGGGGTGTCTGGCGGCACAATTGCATTTATTACCGGTATTTTAGACCCGCTGTTGGATGGTATTCGCAAAATTAATTTGTCGTTAGTGGGGGTGATTAAACAAAAAGGGATTAAAGGTGCTTTTTTACACATTAACGGTCCTTTTTTATTGTGTGTTTTTGGCGGTATTTTAACCAGCATTTTTACCTTAGCTAAATTAATTTCTTGGCTATTAGAGACGCATCCTATTCCAGTGTGGTCGTTCTTTTTTGGCTTAATTTTGTTTTCTGTGGCTCACATGCTCAAGCAAGTGGATAAATTCACTGTTGTTCGGGTTGTTATGTTTATTGTCGGTGTCGCATTTGCATGGGCAATCACAGTGTTGCACCCTATTGAAATGCAGGTGAGTTACCTTAACTTCTTTTTCTGTGGTGCCATTGCTATTTGCGCCATGATATTACCGGGCATTTCGGGCAGTTTTATTTTACTGCTCTTAGGGATGTATCCTGCGGTGTTAGCTGCTGCAAAAGGGTTTGATATTGTTTATTTAGCCTGTTTTGCTTTAGGTGCTGTTGCGGGACTATTGAGTTTTAGCCATGTGTTATCGGCATTGTTGCGTAAATTCCACGATGCGACTTTACTCTTTTTAACTGGGTTGATGTTAGGCACGCTCGGTAAAATCTGGCCATGGAAACAAGTGATTAGCTGGCGTGAAAACTCTAAAGGCGAGTTAGTGCCATTGGTTGAGCAAAATTTATCTCCGTTTCAGTTTGAGCAAATTACCGGTGAGTCATCACAAATGATCGTCGCTATAGTGTGTCTGCTGATTGGCATTGGTTTGGTTTGGGGCCTAGAGCGCGTGGGTAATCGAGCGTAAAACTCATTTAACATTTCAATCAGTGGCGTTGAGTTAACGCCTTAAGTTGCATATGAATAAAAAGCAGAACTTAGGTTCTGTTTTTTTATCGCTATTTTTAAGTAAGGTTATGTTGGTGTTATGTTTGATTATGTTTTGCCGCAAATGGTTGTTCGATAACAAGCCAATAACGCACTAGAAGGTGGCTTCGGATGCTATCCAAATGGGCGGCTAAAGGGTCTTGGTTATCTTGATACAATGAGTTTGTTATCAGGTTTTGTTTAGCATGACTAAGTGGCACATCTTATACTGCGATTGAAAACCGTTTGCTGCGAACAAACTTTAACCGCCCTAATCTTATGTTGCACAAAACCACAAATATCCCTATAAACAATGAACTTAATTTTGTTTTATTCGTATATTTGGTCTAATTACATATGCGTTAACTATGCTATCTTTTTTAATCCCACCTTGGGAATATTACTTTTACCACAGGAGTGCATAACATGCCAGATATCGATATATTTGTGCCAGAAAAAATCCAGATTGGGATCAGCAGCTGTTTGCTGGGTAACCAAGTTCGTTTTGACGGCGGCCACAAAAACTCCTATTACTGCAGACAAGAAATTGAACCGTTTTTTGAATACACCACAGTGTGTCCTGAAATGGCTATTGGCATGGGTGCACCACGTAAAAGTATTCGCCAAGTGCGAGATGGCGATATTGTCCATATCCGCAGTGCCGATGGCTCGTTAGACGTGACCGATAAATTGAATGAATACTCCCAAGCTAAAGTAGAAGAGTTAGACTACCTTGGTGGTTATATTTTATGTGCTAAATCGCCAACGTGCGGTATGGAAAGGGTAACCGAGTACAAAATTGGCACCAATAATGGAACCAAGACTGGTGTCGGCGTGTTTGCCAAGAAATTAATGGAGCGTTATCCACTACTACCAGTGGAGGAAGAAGGCCGTTTACATGATTTGCCATTAAGAGAGAATTTCTTTACTCGAGTGTTTGCCTATAACGATTGGCGTAAAATGACCCAGTCGGGGTTAACTAAGCATAAGTTAATGCAGTTTCATTCGCGTTATAAGTACTTACTTATGGCACATAGTCCCCAATGGTATCGCGAGCTAGGCCCTATTCTGGCTGATATTCAAGATGTTGAGCAGTCGGCGCAGGTATACTTTGAGGGCTTTATGACCGCGCTTAAAATTATTGCCACCCGTAAAAATCACACCAGTACTTTGCAGCATATTCAGGGCTATTTTAAGAAGAAACTGACAGCAGCCCAGAAAGAGGAATTAAGCGAATCGATTTTAAAATATCGTCAAGGACTATTGCCTTTACTGGTTCCTATTACCTTGATCAATCATTATGTGCGTGAGTTTCCGACACCCTATATTGAAGAGCAAGTGTATTTAAATCCGCACCCTGAAGCGTTAAAGCTTCGTTACGCCTATTAGGTCGAGTGTTAATGACTTCTATGAATAGCTTGATGTGGTTCAGGCAAGACTTACGTGTTGCTGATAACCCAGCATTAGTCGCGGCTTGTCAATTTGCCAAGCAACATCAAAGTAAGGTTAGGGCTGTGTATATTGTGACTCCGTCGCAATGGGCGCAGCATGATGTCGCGCCAATACAAATTAACTTTATTCAGCGGCACGTCAATTTATTAGCCCAGTCACTTGCTGCGTTAGGCATACCCTTGGACGTACTGCATCTTGAGTGGTTTAGTGATACTCAGGCCGCGTTAAATGATTACCTGCAGCAGCATCATATTGATGCCGTGTTTGCCGGTAGCGAGCCGGAAATTAACGAACGCCGCCGCGACAGTGGCTTAATTGAGCAAGGGTTACCCCTGACGTTAATTGATCAAGACTGTGTATTGGCAAGTGGGCAAGTACAAAATTTGTCTGGTGATATGTATAAGGTGTTTACCCCATTTTCGAAAAAATGGAAAAGCATTGCCAGTCAAAAAGCGATAGTTCCCCTCGCAGTGCCAGCTCCAGTTGCGGCAGCCTTGCCATCACCTGCCGCTATTGAGTTTACTTGCCCTTCGCGTAACAGCGAACAATGGGCTGCTGGCGAAGGTGCAGCAAAGCGAATACTTGAACAATTTTTAGCAAGTCAGGTTGCAGATTATCAAGCAGAACGAGATTTCCCCGCCCTTGAAGGCACGAGTCGCTTATCACCCTTTTTAGCTATCGGAGTGGTGAGTTCTCGTCAATGTGTTGCGGCAATATTAGCGCGATACCCAGAAGCATTAGTTGATGATACTTGCGCGGCGAAAACCTGGTTAAATGAGCTTATTTGGCGTGAGTTTTATCGACATCTGCTCGTGGCATTCCCGCATTTATCAATGGCGCAAAATTTTAATGAGCTGGGTAAAGGGATTGTTTGGCGAAATAATGCTGAGGAGTTTACCGCCTGGTGCGATGGGCAGACGGGTTATCCGATTATTGATGCTGCCATGCGCCAATTAAATCAAACGGGTTGGATGCATAACCGCTTACGTATGGTGGTCGCCAGTTTTTTAACCAAGCACTTATTGGTCGATTGGCGCTGGGGTGAACGTTACTTTAGGCAGCAATTGATTGATGGAGACTTAGCGGCCAATAATGGTGGTTGGCAATGGTCTGCTGGCACCGGATGCGATGCGCAGCCTTATTTTAGGGTATTTAACCCTATGACCCAAAGTAGTAAGTTTGACCCTGATGGCAGTTTTATTAAACGTTACGTTCCAGAGGTTGCCCGCTGGTCGTTAAAAGATATCCATGAACCTAAAACGGTTAACGTTAATGACTTATTTGCCTCACCACAAGGCGACAGTTATCCAAAACCTATTGTTGAACACAAGATGGCCCGCCTCCGGGCAATAGAAGTGTTAAGTGCGTTAAAGCGTGGTTAATCCTATTTATTGTCACTACTGACGAGCTATTGAGTTGATTAACTTGACTGCTTAAGTTCGCAAATCGGTGAATACAGTTTAAGGCCGCTATTATCTCTTATGATAATAGCGGCCTTTTTTTGGGCTTAGATCACACTATGGGCTTGGCTAAGCGGTCGATTGGTGAGTATTGATTGAAGCAGTTCAATTAACGGCATAGAATTACTTATTAAAGGTTTAAAATTTATGCATGTTTAAATCTTGTTGCTGTTATGCCACTAAGTGAGTGAACTGTTTATGTTAAATATTGATGATCCTGCGGAAACTGATAACACTCCTGCTATATGGCGTTTAGGCTTTAGACCATTTTTTTTGGGTGGGGCGAGTATTGCGGCCTTATATATTCCATTGTGGTTAATGGGTTGGTTTACGTCACAATTTAGCCTATTTAACAGTGAATTTTGGGCTAACGTGGTGCCGTTATGGTGGCATCCGCACGAAATGTTATTCGGCTTTGCCATGGCGATAGTATGTGGCTTTTTACTCACAGCCGTTCAGGCGTGGACTAACCAACCGACCATTAAAGGGCGCGCATTAATGCTCACCTTTGGGTGTTGGTTTATTGCTCGCTTGATGTTGCTGTTGCCAATGAATATTCCTTTGTTTTTACCGGCAATATTCGACAGCTTATTTTTAGGCTTGAGCGCTTATGCATTGTGGCGTTGTATTTATCCCGTTAAGCAATGGCGAAATATTGGGTTTCCGCTGCTATTGCTGGTGGCCTTAGTGGTCAACTTAGTCAGTTACTATGCTCTGTCTGAACGTAACTTCTCGTTATCAACTCAATTATGGCAAGGGATGATTTGGTGGTTCGCCATGGTGATCACTATAGTCGGTGGCCGCGTGATCCCATTTTTTACCGCAATGAGAATTAAACAACCCAAACCCGATCCCATTATCGCACTCGAGAAGACGTTAATATTGGCAATGGGTTTACTGTTTATTCAAGCCATCACTCATTGGCTTCCTAAGGGGGCAGAGCAACTGCTGCTTGTTGTTGCAGGCATATTACATTTACTCCGTTTTGCCCGATGGCAAGCACATAAAACTCTAAAAGAGCCGATGTTATGGTCGTTACATATATCGTATTTTTCGTTGCCTATCACACTGTTATTAATGGCTGTAAATATTGATAACGAATATGCCTATCGTACCTTGCTGCATCTGTTTGCCATTGGCGGGATTGCTTCATTATGTTTATCAATGATTTCAAGAGTTTCACTTGGGCATACTAGTCGTAATATCTACCAAGGACCTAACATGACCTGGGCATTTTTATGTGTGCCGCTTGCTGCAGTGTTACGTGCCGTTATGCCTTTGTTGATGCCTGAATACACGCAAATTTGGTTATGGGCAGCAGGGGCTTGTTGGTTTATGGGCTTTGGGCTATTTGTGTGGTTTTACGCGCCGATATTAATGCGACCACGTCTTGATGGTCGTCCGGGATAATCTGGCCACTGTATCTTTTATATCAAGTTACTTAAGCAATAACCCGGCTAGGTAGTTAAACAGACGGTGTCATAACCAGTGAACCCATTTATAGATAAGCAGTACTTTAGACTTAGTTCTCAAAGATTAATTAACGTGATGAATAAACAAAGGTTAGCAATGTGATGGATCTACTTATCGAGGTGATAATGAAGGCTACGCAGCCGATGCGAAGCAAGATAGGCTTAAGTGTTATTCTTGGGGCAATAGCTCTGTTGAGTCTAACCTCTTGGTCGCTCAAAGGTGCTGAGGTGGATCCTAATCAACTAAAGTTTCCACAACAATATGACTCATGGCAAGCAACCGAAGAACAAGTAGATCGAGACGATATACTGGCGCAATATCCTGCCAATATCATTTTATGGGCAGGTTCATCATTTGCCAAAGAATATCATAGCCCTCGCGGGCATCAGTTTGCTGTAGCTGACGTGACACATACCTTGCGTACTGGTGTTGCAATAGCTGAAGGTGACAAAGGTTTATCTGCCAGTTGCTGGACCTGTAAAACACCTGATGCCCCTAGATTGATTAAAGAAATGGGTATTCAAGGTTTTTCAGGTGCCAATTTTGTTGATTTAGGCCGTGAAATCAAATCCGTTGTTTACTGCAGTGATTGTCATGTTGATGGCAGTGCTAAACTCGCATTACCTCGACCACATGCACAAGATGCGATGGCAAAAATTAAACTGCCTTTTGATAAGCAAAACCACACTATGCAAGGGGCACAGGTTTGTGGTCAATGTCATGTGAGTTATTATTTCCAGCCTGAAAATAATAACAAGGTTAATATTCCATGGATTTTTGGCAGCACTGCCGATGAAATTGAAAAGTATTACGACACACGTCGCTTTTACGAATGGATCCACCCCATTTCTAAAACCCCAATATTAAAAGCGCGTCATCCAGAGTTTGAACATTGGAGTCGTTCGGCTCACGCTAAGCAAGGCGTGACCTGTATAACCTGTCATATGCCGCCTGCGACCGATGAAAAAGGCGCTACATTTACTGACCATAAGGTTGGTGGTGCATTAGACAATTTTGATCGTAGTTGTGCAAATTGTCATAGCAGTAAAGCGGCCATCACCAAAAAGCTTGATAAAACCAAAGCTACTATTGATGCCAAAGCACGACATGTAGAGTCATTGCTGATTAAGGCGCATTACGAAGCCAAAGCAGCGTGGGATGCGGGGGCTACATGGGCGCAAATGAATGATGCTATTATGGCTATTCGTCATTCACAATGGCGTTGGGATTTTGCCACTGCATCGCATGGTATGTATGCTCATAATCCTAAAGAAGGGATTGAACTACTGGATAAATCGACTGAACAGGTTACTTATGCCCGTGAAGTATTGGCCCGCATATTAAGTCAAATGTCAGTTACTGAAGTTGAGTACCCAGATTATAGTACCAAAGAAAAAGCCCACGCCGCTATTGGCTTTGTTGAAGCCGACGCGATGAAGGCGAAACATGCATTTATTCAACAGGAAGTTGATAAATACTGGCATCCAGTGGCCAAAACAGGTTACTCAGTTTCTGAATAAAACACACAATTACTGACTTTATTAACGCCTAAGCTCTGCTTAGGCGTTTTGCTGTGTGGCTCATTTAACATGTTGATCTACTTTTGCGAGTATGTCGTATCAACCCCCATAAGTTTTTATTTGTTTCACGGTCATTAAATGCTTTTATCTGATTGTCATATAAGGCATTGTTATATTTATGTTCCGTGAGTTTTTAGGGTCGCGTGGTAGGAGTCTGTTAATGCAAGGTGCACAATCGATAGTTGATACTCAATCAGTACCATTAAATACGGACAATTCTGCGTCTGTGAGTGGTCATCCGGCTATTGTTGATGCCTTTATTAATATGTATCAACAGCTCAATAAAGATAATTTGTTTCTACTCAGTCAAGTCTATCGCGATGATATTTGCTTTAGAGATCCGATGCATCATGTCGAGGGCATGGAAGCATTAACGCATTATTTTGCCAACATGTATCAAAACGTCACCCACATTGAATTTGATATCAAAGAAGTGGTCATCAGTGCTGATAATCAGCAAGCCGCTTTGTATTGGACCATGAGTTATACACATCCTAAATTAAGTAAAGGCCAGCTAATAAATGTTGAAGGCATGTCGCAACTTAAATTTTCCGATAAGATATTTTCTCATAGAGACTACTTTGACCTAGGACAAATGCTCTATGAGCAAGTGCCTTTTTTAGGAGGTCTCATCGGCTTACTTAAAAATAGGGTGGCGAAGTAATGGCAACTGTTAACGCGAGTTCCAAGGCCGTATTAATTACTGGAGCCAGCTCAGGTATTGGGTTAGCTTTAGCTGAATATTACCTTGAAAAAGGTATTGCTGTAATAGCTTGTGGCCGAAATGCTCAAGCATTAGAGGCGATTACCGGCGCCACACCGCTAGAATTTGATATTACTGATAATGAGCAGGTACAAGCCGCCGCCGCTAAGCTTAAGCAACTATTGCAGCATAATGGTTGGCAGTTACAGCAAGTGGTATTGAATGCCGGAAGCTGCGAATACATTGATGATGCATTGCATTTTGACTCGGCTTTATTTGCGCGAGTGATCAATACCAATGTGGTTGCTATGGGTTATTGTCTAGAACATTTTTTACCGCTTTTAGGCCGTGGTGCTCAGCTGGGGCTGATGAGTTCAAGCGCCACCTATCTGCCGTTTCCGCGTGCCGAAGCCTATGGCGCATCAAAAGCGGCCATTACTTATTTAGGTCGCAGTTTACGAGTTGATCTTGCCAAACATGGGATTGGGGTGAGTGTGATTTGCCCAGGTTTTGTTAAAACCCCCTTAACCGCTAAAAATGACTTTGCTATGCCAATGCAAATCTCGCCTCAGCAAGCCGCTGTGGCCATTTATAACGGTATGCAACGCCAAAAATGTGAGATCCATTTTCCAACCAAATTCACTTGGTTACTTAAATTAGCCTCTTTATTGCCAGAAAAATTATTAGTGTCTTTATTGGCTCCTAAATAGCTTGCTCAAGTCAATCAACAATAAAGTCTTAGTGTCAGGGATTAACGAAATGAAAAATATTGCTGTAATAGGTAGTGGAATTGCAGGCTTAACGAGTGCCCACTTACTCAGCCGGGAACACACAGTAACTGTGTTTGAGGCTAATGATTATATTGGTGGTCATACAGCTACCATAGATGTAGAAGTTGCTGGCCAGCAATACGCAATCGACTCAGGCTTTATTGTGTTTAACGATCGTACTTATCCGCTTTTTGAAACATTAATGGCGCAACTTAAGATTAAATCGATACCCACTGAAATGAGCTTTAGTGTTAACAATGCACTCACGGGGCTTGAATATAATGGCCATAATTTGTGGAGTTTATTTGCCCAGCGCCGTAATTTATTTCGTCCAAGTTTTTACAAGTTTTTAGGCGAGATAGTTCGGTTTAATAATGGTTGTAAAGTGATTTATGAGGCAGATAAATACCCTACGGCTTCACTAGGTGAATATCTTGACCAGCAAGGTTTTTCTGCCTTTTTCTGTGAGCATTACATTTTACCTATGGGCGCCGCTATTTGGTCTGCCAGTATTGATGATATGCGCGGTTTTTCACTGCGATTTTTCATTCGTTTTTTCCAACATCATGGATTATTAAATATTAATGATCGCCCGCAGTGGTATGTACTTGAAGGCGGTTCGCGCAGTTATATTCCTGCTTTAACGGCACCTTTCAAAGATCGCATTCAGCTTAATTCTCCCGTTACAGGTATTAAGCGCAGCGATGATGGCGTATATGTTCAAGTGGCTAAAGGGGAATGGCAGCGTTTTGATGATGTGGTATTAAGTTGCCATAGCGATCAGGCATTAGCGATGTTAACTGATGCTACTCAAGACGAGATTGACGTGTTAGGTGCGATGGAATACCAGAATAATGAAGTGGTATTACATACCGACATTAATCTGCTGCCTAAACGCAAAGCGGCATGGGCAAGTTGGAATTATCGTTTAGATGGTAAAAATCAGCAAGATATTGCCCAGCGTCCTGCCAGTGTGACTTATAACATGAATATTTTGCAGTGTTTACCAGCCAGTGCGCCAACATTCTGTGTCACTCTCAATCAAACGGCGTTAATTGACGAACGTAAAATTTTGCGTAAGTTTAATTATGCTCACCCAGTATTTAATGATGCCAGCATGAAGTCTCAAGCAAAAAGATCGCTTATCAATGGTAAACACAATACCTACTTTGCGGGAGCTTACTGGCACAACGGATTTCATGAAGACGGCGTTCGGAGTGCGGTTGAAGTATGCGATCTTTTTGGGATTAGTTTATGAATCAACCCACATCGGTAATGAAACATGATCAATTAAACAGTGGCATTTACTGTGGCAAGGTTAACCATCGCCGTCATACGCCTAAGGTGCACAGTTTCGGTTATAACATTGCGATGATGGCAATTGATTTAGATGAACTGCCAGCATTAACGGCGGTGAGTAAGTTGTTTTCAACAGACAAGTTTACCCCACTTAAATTTAAGCCTAGCGATTATCTCAATGCGCTTGAGCAGCAATTTGGTGAGAAACTTGCGTTAAGCCAAGCTTGTGTAGGCTCTGATGCTGTGGCATTGAAACATCGCGTGTTGGCAACCATTGAGCATTTAGGTGCTACACAAATATGCGATAAAGTGATATTTTCTGGGCAGATACGCCATTTTGGTTTTTATTTTAGTCCGGTCAATTTTTACTTTTGTTATCATCAAGATGAGCTAATCTATATGCTCGCTGAGGTGAGTAATACTCCTTGGAATGAGCGTCATTGTTATCTGGTGGATATTGCCAATACTACTCAAACAGACAAAGTGTTTCATGTGTCGCCTTTTATGAACTTAGATATGCATTACTTGTGGCGTATTACGCCCCCAGCTAAACATTTGAAAGTGACTATTGAAAATAGAAATGCCAATAACGATAAGCTATTTGATGCTGGTTTAGTGTTAAAACGCCAACTGATTACCTCAAGTTCGATACGCCAATTTATGTTGGGTTACCCATTGATGACGCTCAAAATTATGTTGGGTATTTATTGGCAAGCTATGAAGTTATTTATTAAGCGGATCCCATTTGTTGGCAAGCAGACCGTTAAGTTGAATTAATCGTTATTGAAAAATGTAAACCAAATAAGTGGTTATCACGTATTACAGTTTCATTACGCCAATAAAGCGATCGAATAAGACAGTGTATGAACTGGAGAAATGACATGGAAAATATGGTGACAGAAAGTAGCATGACTCAAGCGAGTTTATCTGACAGCCTGGCAAGGAAAATTCTTCTTCGCGCATTAGCGCATCTTGCTGAAGGTCATTTAACGATTGTTGATGGTAATCAAACTTCAGAGTTTGGCGATCCTAAAAGCGATGTGCACGCCACAATGCAGGTTCAGCATGCTAACTTTTATCGTCAAGTGGTGTTTGGCGGTTCAATTGGCGCTGGTGAAGCTTATATTCAAGGCCATTGGTGTAGCCCTGATTTGACCAAAGTGGTGCAGATTTTTGCCAAAAACCTAGCCTTGCTAGACAATATCGAGCGTTATTTTTCATGGTTGAGCAATGGTCTCAATCGCATTAAACATGTATTTAATCGTAATTCTGAAACCGGCTCTAAGCGAAATATTCTGGCGCATTACGATTTAGGTAATGACATGTATAAAGAGTTTCTTGACCCAGAAATGATGTATTCAAGTGCACTTTATCCGGCAGATGATAGCAGTCTAAATGAAGCGCAATTACACAAGTTGCACACCATTTGTGAGCGTTTAGATTTAAGTCCAGGCCAAACCTTGCTTGAAGTTGGTACCGGTTGGGGCGCTTTGGCCATTTATGCGGCGAAACATTATGGCGTGCATGTTACGACCACGACCATTTCCGATGCTCAGTACGATTATGCACTAGCGCGAGTGAAGCAAGAAGGGCTTGAAAATAGTATTACCTTATTGAAACAAGATTATCGTTTATTGACGGGTGAATATGACCGAGTCGTATCGATTGAAATGATTGAAGCTGTCGGCCACGAATATTTAGGCGGTTTTTTCGAAAAACTGCAGCATATGCTTAAACCAGACGGGCGCATGCTTATCCAGGCGATTACCATTGCCGACCAACGTTACAATAGCTATCGCAAGAGTGTCGACTTTATACAGCGCTATATATTCCCCGGCGGTTGCTTACCGTCGGTGAGTGAAATGACTCGTCACATCGCCAAGAAAACCGACATGGTCACCTGGTCTATTGATGATATGGGTAAAGACTATGCGCGTACTTTAAAGCATTGGCATGAGAATTTTGATGCTGCTTACGACAAAATAAAAGCCTTAAATTATGGTGATGACTTTATTCGTATGTGGAAGTTTTATCTGAGCTACTGCGAAGGTGGTTTTTTAGAACGTACCACAAGTACAGTGCATTTAGTTGCCGTGCGTCCTCAATACCGATCTTAATCAATGATAGTGTTATCTTGCTATTTACATCCCCGGTAATATATTACCGGGACGTCTCATCCTGTGTGTGAGGTGTTATGTCTTCTTACGGTATTCCGCCAACGTTATTTATCTTAATTAACGCCGTGTGCTTCCAATTAGTTTGGTGGGCGGGAGTACTGGCTCAAAATCAACTCTTATTACTGTCTATTTTATTGATCATTAGTCACTTTTTATTATCACCATCAGCGCGTCATGATGCATTAGTTATGGGTGTTTGTGGGGCAATTGGCATCGCGGTTGATAGTCTATTGGTGTGGTTTGGCGTATTTGAATTCGCTAATATCCCTTATTGGTTGGGACTATTATGGCTCTATTTTGCACTTTGTTTAGACTACAGCTTATCTGTGTTCAGAAAGCTCCCTCTGTGGTTACAGTCAGTATTGGGTGGGGTATTTGGTTGTTTAAGTTATCTTGCTGGCGCTAAATTTGATGCCGTGGAGCTGCCATTGGGAGATGCTTGGAGTGCATTGATATTGGCACTGATCTGGAGTGGCTTATTTCCCGTACTGTTACTAATCAGTAGCAAAAAACTCCCGTATTACAACGGTGGCTCTCGTTTTGGAGAATCCTAGATGAAAACCTTAACCAAGGCTGCTAAATCGCAGCCACATTGGCAGATACCCCAATCGATGCACTGGTTAGCAGAATTACTCTTTGGTGTGGTGGGCGCAATGGTATTAGCACTTGTTGTTATGTTGAGTGTCAGTGATGCTTTTGCTAATGATGGTGACAGTGTTTCACATATTGCGACAACAGCCCCCTTGGTTAAAGCCGACACAGCTGATGTGCCACTGATTGAAGTTGGCACAGCCGACATGAGTCTTCTGTGGCTGGATATCTATAGCGCTAAATTATTTTCCATCGACGGTAAATATCAAGCTAATCGATTTCCAATGACTCTCGACATCCAATATCACCGCGATATTGATGCCGGTGATTTGGTTGATGCGACAATTGAGCAATGGCAGCATCTAGGGTTAACTAAAGATAATATTGAGCTTTATCGTCAACAGATAGTCAAAGCATGGCCTGATGTTAAAGAGGGCGACAGACTCACGTTTAGAGTTAACACGCCTGAAGATGCAGCATTTTTACTTAATGATAAGCCATATTATCAAGTTAATAACAGTCAGTTCCCTGAAGCTTTTCTCGATATCTGGTTGTCAGAAAAAACCAGTCACCCCGAATTACGTAAACAATTAATTGGAGTCAACTAATGCGCACCAGTCTATTATCCATACCTCAAAAGATATCTGTCTCAGCGCGCGGCATGATTAAAAAGTTTGCTCATGTGTGTTTGTTTAGCGGATTACTTTTAGGTGTGATGTCATGTTCATCAGCCTCGATTGAAGATTATCAACAAACGACGCCTAAGTTAGACTTAGCCACATTTTTTGACGGTAAGCTAACGGCGGCAGGCATAGTACAAGATTTTTCTGGCAAGGTGACGCGTAAATTTACTGTGACTATGGAAGCGCACTGGACCGACACGCCACAAGGTAAGCAAGGTGTGATTAACGAATGGTTTGTTTACGATGATGGCGAAAAACAAACTCGAGTATGGAAAATTACTGACAAAGGTAATGGTATTTACCAAGGCACAGCCAATGATATTTTAGGTATTGCAGAGGGTGAGTCGCGCGGCAGTGCATTACGCTGGCGCTATGATATGCAATTAGCTGTTGATGGCAGTGAGTATCAAGTGCATTTTGATGATTGGATGTTTTTAGTCGATGACCAAACCATTATCAATAAAAGTGACATCATTAAGTTTGGTGTTACCGTAGCTCAGGTCACTTTAGTTATTGCTAAGCAAGAAGACTAAGTAACGGACCAAGCTATAGGCTGGTGCTCTGCGAACATAAAAAATGGACTCATTAGAGTCCATTTTTTATGTTCGTCATTAAGCTGTATTAGCCTTTAAGCTTAGACGCATCAACATGTTTTTTATCGTAATACTCAAATGGAAACTGATTGCGGATCTGTTGTACTAGGTTATCGCCTATATTGGCCGAAACATGTAAACGCACGTCACCTGACTTTTCCGCTCTAACAGTGCAAGTGAGTTTGTTTGATTTAGCGATTGCACGGCAGTCTCGCTCAAACTTCTCTGGTATTTTGCCTTTATGTCTGTTGAGTTTGCCATCTTTGAAATGCATTTCAAAAAGGGTTAATCCACGGCTACCACTAAAAATCAGTTTGTAGGCCAGAAAAAATAATACTGCAATTATCAGTACTTTGATGATGGTATCAACCATAGTTTGCTCCTTTAAACCGTATATTTATACGATGGCTATTACCATAAGATACTATGCTACGCTCTGGATGCAATGCTAATTTATTAAAATATATGCGCTAGATCCAAGTTATATTCTATGGTTAAGACCTTATTGATTAATCCAAGATGATTTTGTCATTTGAGTGCTGCCTAAAGCAAATTTGCTGTCATTTAACCTAGGGCATAATGGATATCTGAGGGGGTGATCTTTAGGCTGGTTTAGTTATCGAAATGGCTTTATAAACGATGAATATGTGCTACATTTAATGACGATGCAGGTGCATGTAAATGGATGTATAACTTATTTAAGGACTAAATATGTCACTCTCTAATGCTAGTCGTTGGGCCGAAATCTGTGAAATCCAAACATCTTTAATGCTCGATTTAGCTGATAAATTCCCGCAGCGACGCGAACAATTACAACATATTGCTGACGGCTGGCAATGTGTTAAAAAGCAAGTCCAAGGGCAATCGCTAAATGGATTGTCGACCAAATAACTTCTGCTTTATGACCTTTTTAATCAATATCCAATCTTAGTTTATGGTTAAAGCATAAAAAAACCGCATTATGCGGTTTTTTTGTTTTTAACACCGGCTGATATCCGTTTAATCGTCAACACTCATGTCACATTGCAACTTGTACATAGTGAGCCACAATGGGCTAGTGATAATACGATAAACAATGATCAGCGCTGTTGCGTAGCAATTAACCCCTAAGGGTTAAAATGCGTAACTAACGCTGGCTAGTACTGTGCCTGAGTTTTTATATAGCCCAGAGCTTACTTTGTAATCACCACTCATGTCGGTGTCTAAATAAGCTAAAGATAAGCCAAAACCAGAGACTTCGGTTGATACGCCCACAGAGTAATCTGAATAGCTGTCAAAACCTTCACCATCATCAATGGCGTCACCAAAGTTGTAGCCATAATGCAGGTCTAAACTCCAGTTTTCGGCAAACTCCCAGCCATAATTGATTTCGGTATAGTGCAGATCAAGATCGCTTCCACCGTAGTCATTCGTATACCAATAGGCTGCTCTGAAACCACTGAAGTCGATACCTGCGCTAATCTCTAAATAATCCAGATCGCTTTCGCCTGGGTAGTTGTAACGATATAAGGTTAAGTCATAACTGGTATCGTCGTTAAGTTCACCATAGTAACCAGCATACAAGTCTATTTCGACGTCTGGGCCATTGTAATCTGGCTCATCGAAATCGACATTACTGCCCCAAGCACCGACAAAAAAACCACTTTCATGGCTCCAATCGATATTAGCTTGTAGCGCTGGATCCCCAGCGGTTTGTGATATTCCACGGAAACGATAATCGTTGGTTACAGTGACCGCACCAGATACTTCTGCCGTGGCTAACGGAGCCAGAAGAGTAGCTGATAACGTTAATCCGCTTAACAGTGCAATTCGCGTTCTTTTAAATGTTTTCGACACGATATTATCTCCATTTACATAAAATACAGTGACTGATAGTGAGCTATCTAGCTACTGCGTATGCCACTTATCAGAAGCAAAACCGTCATGGTTTCGTCTGTACCGCATGGCGGTTAAACGTTACTGTTGTTCAAACATAACGTAGATTTTTTTACAGTGATTAACCACTTCCCATGTGCCGGTAAATCCAGCTGGAATAACAAATTTATCACCCGTACTGACGGTTAAGCGTTGGCCTTGACTGTCAGTGATGATGCTAGTGCCTTCGAGAATGTCGCAATATTCATATTCGCTATAATTAATGTTCCAACTGCCAGACTCACTTTGCCAAATACCGACATTAAATTGCTTACATGGGCTTTCAAAATGATTTTGTACTGACTGTAATGGATTACCTGTTATCAGTTTTTCATTGGCCAAGTGATAAGACTCAACCGCAGTTGATTGGCGACTAAACACGGTAATATCGCTAATGTTTTTGTTCATCGAATTCACTTATTTCATCGTAGGCATGATAAATGCTGAAGGTTCGTTACTGTCGCTTTTAGCTTGTGGCCAGCGAGCGGTAATGGCTTTTCGCTTAGTATAAAAACGTACTCCATCAGGTCCGTGCATATGCAGAGGCCCAAATAGTGAGCGTTTCCACCCCCCAAAACTATGAAATGCCATAGGAACCGGAATGGGCACATTCACTCCGACCATACCTACTTCAACATGGTGACAAAAATGGCGTGCAACTTGGCCGCTTTGAGTGAAAATGGCGGTGCCATTGCCAAATTCATGTTGGTTAATTAACGCCAAGGCTTCGGCATAGGTATCGACTCGCACTATTGCTAATACAGGGCCAAAAATTTCTTGTTGGTAAATGCTCATGTTTGGCGTGACATGATCAAATAAGCACGCACCCAAAAAGTAACCTTGCTGGTGGTCGCTAATGCTGATATCACGGCCATCAACCACTAACGTCGCGCCTTCATTCACGCCAGCATCAACGTAATCACGTACTTTGGCTAAGTGTTGCGCCGAAATTAACGGCCCCATGTCCATTTCCGGCGTCACACCGCTACCCACTTTTAAGGCACTAATTTGTGGCAGTAATGCTTCCACCAATTTGTCAGCCACATCACCAACCGCCAATACGACTGAAATTGCCATACAGCGCTCACCGGCACTACCGTATGCCGCCCCCATTAGCGCATTGACTGCTTGATCTAAGTCAGCGTCTGGCATCAATAACATATGATTTTTAGCACCGCCCAACGCCTGTACACGTTTACCGTGAGCAGAAGCTGTACTGTAAATGTATTCAGCAATAGGGGTTGAGCCAACAAAGCTGACGGCGTGAATATCAGGGTGAGTTAACAAGGTATCAACCGCTTCTTTATCACCATTGATAACGTTAAATACACCATCAGGTAGACCGGCTTGTTTAAGCAATTCGGCAATAAACATTACTGCACTTGGATCTTTTTCAGATGGCTTCATGATAAAAGCATTACCGCAGGCTATCGCGATAGGGAACATCCACATTGGCACCATCACTGGAAAGTTAAACGGAGAAATACCCGCCACCACACCTAATGATTGGTTAACTGACCATGAGTCAACACCGCCACCGACTTGCTGAGTATGTTCGCCTTTGAGCAAATGTGGAATGCCACAAGCAAACTCAACGACCTCTAGCCCTCGGGTGATTTCACCTTTAGCATCATCTAATACTTTACCGTGTTCAAGAGTGATTAATTGTGCCAATTTATCAACATGTTGCTCGACTAAGGCTTTAAATTTGAATAATACCCGAGCACGGTTGAGTGGGGTGACTTGTGACCAGGTTTGGTAAGCTTTTTTGGCCGCACTAATCGCTAAGCTCACTTCTTCATGACTCGCCAGTGATACTTGGCCACGGGTTTCACCCGTTGCAGGATCATAGATTGTTTGATTACGCTGACTCGCTGGTGTGTGTTGCCCATCGACAAAATGAGTAATGTTAAGCATGAACTGGATCCTTCTAAGCAAAATAGGTATTCAAGAAATGGGTATTTAAAAACGATTAACCAGCCGCATTAATCGCATCGCTTATGTGATTAACCATGTCGTCGATTTGTGATTTTTCTACAATCAATGGCGGTGATAACGCGATGATGTCAGCGGTTGCTCGCACTAAGGCACCTTGCCTAAAGCAGTGATCAAAAATGGCGTAACCTCGCTTACCCACACCTTTATCGCTCGGTGCCAGTTGGATACCTGCCACTAAACCGGTATTGCGAATATCAATGACGTTTGGCAGTCCTTTAAGGCTGTGAACGGCTTGTTCAAAGTAAGCCTCAAGTCCCTTAGCGCGTTCAAATAACTGCTCATCTTCATATATTGATAAAGTTGCAAGTGCTGACGCTGCGGCAACCGGATGGCCTGAATAAGTGTAACCATGGAAGAATTCAATTAACTCATTAGGGCCATTCATACATGTATCGTGAATGGTATTACTGACAAATACAGCGCCCATCGGAATTGCACCGTTATTAATCGCTTTCGCTGTGGTAATCATGTCTGGCGTCACTTGCCAGCGTTCACTGGCAAAAGCAGCACCAACTCGGCCAAAGCCGGTGATCACTTCATCAAAAATAAGCAAAATACCGTGTTTTTGAGTGATTTCACGCAGGCGCGCTAAGTAACCGTCTGGTGGCAGAATAACCCCTGCTGATCCTGACATCGGCTCGACAATGACAGCGGCAATATTTTCCGCGCCATGTAACGTAATCAGTTGCTCAAGCACTTCGGCTTTATCTAAGCCATGTGGAGGTAAACCATGACTGAAAGCATTATTGGCAATGTCGAGAGTGTGAGGCAGGTGATCAACACCTTGCAGTAATTGTTGGCTGAATGTTTTACGGTTATTACTAATGCCACCCACTGAGATGCCACCAAAACCGACACCATGATAGCCAAGCTCACGGCCGATAAAGCGCGTTCGAGATGCCTGACCATTGGCTCTGTGATAACAAAGTGCCATCTTAAGTGCAGTATCAACCGACTCTGAGCCTGAATTGGTAAAAAATACCTTATCTAATCCATCTGGACTGAGCTGACTGAGTTTATGCGCTAATTCAAATGCAAGTGGATGACCCATTTGAAACGACGGCGCATAATCCATTTGGCTAATTTGTTTACTTACCGCTTCTGAGATCTCTTGCCTTCCGTGTCCCGCATTACAACACCATAGACCTGCGGTAGCATCGAGTACTTTATTGCCTTCAATATCGGTGTAATACATTCCTTGTGCCGAAACAAGGAGACGTGGATTGGCTTTAAACTGCTTGTTGGCGGTAAATGGCATCCAAAAGTGCGCCATATTTGGCCAAGATTGTGATGAATCGCTGATTCCATTTTGCTTATATTCGCTCATAAATTGACTCTACATTGATAGCTACAATTATTAGGGATTC
This sequence comes from Shewanella sp. SG44-6, assembly GCF_014164185.1. Taxonomy (NCBI): domain Bacteria; kingdom Pseudomonadati; phylum Pseudomonadota; class Gammaproteobacteria; order Alteromonadales; family Shewanellaceae; genus Shewanella; species Shewanella sp. SG44-6. The sequence continues at coordinate 20,075 of NZ_JACJER010000064.1, forward strand.
ATCTTAAACTGATTAAATAATGAGTGACGAATATTCGCTATGCTATGTCAAAAATAATGAACATAAAAGTGTTTTGTGCATTTATTTAAACTAAATGTGCCTATTTTGTAAAATATATTGAAAATTTCTTGCTGTTCAGCATAATCAGGTGACAATATTGATTAACATAAATGTGTCAGTAAGCCATTTTAGACGGCACAAATTAGTCTTGGCACCTGCTTTATTTCTTAGTTTTGGTGTTTATCAATCCATTTATTATTTCGAGGTCACAATGAGTACTCCAACAAGTCGTAGCGATTGGGAAGCACTGGCAGCAAGTTTACAAATCAATGGCAGTGCATTTATCAATGGTCAATATCAAAGTGCTGTGTCTGGTGACACTTTCGACTGTATCAGCCCAATTGATGGCAAAGTTCTTGCCAAAGTCGCGAGCTGTGATTTAGCCGATGCAAACCTTGCTGTTGCCAATGCGCGTGAAGTATTCGAAGCGGGTACCTGGGCTAATTTACCACCAGTAAAACGTAAAGAAGTCATGATTAAGTTTGCCGATTTACTTGAAGCTAATGCCGATGAAATGGCGTTACTCGAAACCCTAGATATGGGGAAGCCCATTCAGCATTCTAAAGGGGTTGATGTTGTCGGTGCTGCCCGTGCTATCCGTTGGTCTGGTGAGGCAATCGATAAAATTTATGATGAAATAGCGCCAACAGCCCATAACGAAATTGGCATGATCACCCGTGAAGCCGTTGGTGTGGTTGCCGCGATTGTACCGTGGAACTTCCCGATGATTATGGCGTGCTGGAAGCTAGGGCCATCATTAGCGACAGGTAATAGTGTGATTTTAAAGCCATCAGAAAAATCACCATTAACCGCTATTCGTATGGCCCAGTTAGCCATTGAAGCTGGTATTCCTGCCGGCGTATTAAACGTATTGCCTGGTTTTGGTCATACAGTAGGTAAAGCGCTGGCGTTGCACATGGACATTGATACTTTGGTATTTACCGGTTCAACAAAAATTGCCAAACAGTTAATGATTTATGCGGGTGAGTCGAACATGAAGCGGGTATGGTTGGAAGCTGGTGGTAAGAGCCCAAACATTGTGTTTAACGATGCACCAGATTTGAAAGCGGCAGCAGAAGCCGCTGCGGTAGCTATTGCGTTTAACCAAGGCGAAGTGTGTACTGCTGGTTCTCGCTTATTGGTTGAGTCAGGCGTTAAAGATGAGTTAATCAAGTTGATAGTTGAACAAATGCAGGGCTGGCAACCAGGGCATCCACTTGATCCTAAAACCACTTGTGGTGCTATGGTCGATCAACAACAGCTCACTAATGTATTGAACTATATTAAAAGCGGCAGCGAACAAGGTGCTACCTTAGTTGATGGCGGCAAACAAGTGATGGTAGAAACCGGCGGCATGTTTGTGCAACCGACTATTTTCAGTAATGTTAAAAATGACATGAAAATTGCCAGTGAAGAGATTTTTGGTCCTGTGTTATCGGTTATTGAATTTGATGGCATGGAAGAAGCCATTAAGATTGCCAACGACACTATCTATGGCCTAGCTGCTGGTGTGTGGACCTCAAACTTAAGTAAAGCCCATAAAACGGCTAAAGCGCTGCGCAGCGGTATGGTGTGGATAAACCATTATGACGGTGGTGACATGACGGCTCCATTTGGGGGTTATAAGCAGTCTGGTAATGGCCGCGACAAGTCATTACATGCGTTTGATAAGTACACTGAACTTAAAGCGACTTGGATTGCTCTATAGTCACTAAGGTTTTAGATTTGAAAAGCCCTTTATTTGCCAATAAAGGGCTTTTTTATTAGTAGGTATTCAAGCTAAAGAATGTGATTACTCGCCCTAAACCACAGTGTATAAATGATTCAAAATTAGTCAGATGATAAATTGATTGCTGGATGAACTCACGGTTTATTTATGATTAACATATCATCATAGATGCAAAAGCATATTGCTAAAAGTAACACCTTTTCAGCCCCCCTCATATGCTGATTACTGCCGCCAAATATGCTTCATCCAGCTACTCTTGTCCTAGTAATTTCCTGCCACTTTCTCAGTTTTCATTGTTGTTTAGTTACCTTTGTATTTCTTATTTACTCTTTATTTAAAACTAGCTTTAAGTATTAACAATCAATTTTTATGTAAACCTTTAGTTTTATTATTGGTTGATAAATATGGTTTTTAGCATGTTAAATCAATTATTTAAATTGATATGTTGGCAAGATGTTGGTAATAATATTTGCTGGTTATATCCTTTTAGCTGCTGATGGCGACATTCAGCTAATCACAATTTTGCTAGTTGATATTATTTGAGGTGACTCATGTTTAACAATCTAAAGCTCGGTGCAAAAATCAGTGGCGGTTTTGGTTTGGTGCTCATACTACTTGCAATTGTTGTGGTGACTAGCATTAGCGCACTTAACTCATCTGGCTCGAGTTTTCTTCATTATAAATCACTAGCACAAGACACGAATATCGCCGGAAGACTTCAGGCTAATATGTTATTGGTGCGTATTAAGGTGAAAGATTATCTCATCAGTCAGTCCGATGAAGATTTAGTCGAGTACAACAGTGATGTGACCAAAATGAAAACTTACCTTGAGGAAGCGAAAAAGCAAATCAAGGCGCCTGAGCGAGCTACACAGATTACCTTTGTTGAAGAATCATTTCGCACTTACCAACAATCATTTGAGCAGGTTGTTGAGTTGATTCGACAAAGACATAAAATCAATGACACTCAGCTGGTACCAAGCGGAGAGAAAATGGTTGCCACCATAGAAAGTCTTATTCAATCGTCAAATGATAATGAAGATCATCAAGCGGTTTATTATGCCAGTTATGTTAAAGACACCCTATTAATGGGGCGTTTATTTATGGTGAAGTATTTGCAAACTAATCAAGAAAGTGATTTTGGCTTAGCCCTTGAGAAAATGACTAATCTGATGGCAACTAAGCTCGATCAACTCGATAAAAATCTTAATCAAAGCGAGCAAAGAAGTTTAATGCTCGAGTTTGAAAAAAATCATAAAATTTACTTAGCATCAATGAATCAGGTACATGATTCTATTGTCAGCAGAAATAACTTAATTAAAAATGTTTTAGATGTGCATGGCCCTAAAATCGCTCATGCCACAGAAGATATTAAACTCTCAGTAATGAATGAGCAAAAAGCATTAGGCTCTGAGCTTGATGTCACCATTGCAGACAGTATTCAGTTCACATTGATCATGTCTATTGCTGCAATCGCCATAGGGCTCGTTATTGCATATCTTCTTACCATCAGTATTACTCGGCCCATCCAAACCGCTGTTAATGCGGCAAATCAATTGGCTTTAGGCGATTTAACGGTTCGGTTAGAGAGTAGCAGTAAAGATGAAACGGGTATGTTGCTCAATGCTATTCAAGACACGTCAACTAAATTAAAACTGATGCTCACCACAATTAATGCCGCCAGTATTGAGTTAGCATCAGCATCTGAAGAGCTCGCTGTTGTGACAGAACAAACGTCCAATGGGATTTCTCGACAAGAATCTGAAACGGATATGGTTGCCACCGCAATGAATGAAATGGCTGCAACCGTTCATGATGTTGCAGATAGTGCGGCAAAAGCGGCTGATGCCGCTAATCAGGCAAATATTGAATCATTATCAGGTTCACAAGTTGTGGACCAAACAATAAGCTCTATCAATTCTCTGTCATCGAGTGTGAATGATTCCTCAGAGAAATTACACGAAGTGCAAAAAGAAGTCCTAAACATCAGTTCCATTTTAGGTGTTATTCGAAGTATTGCAGAGCAAACCAATTTACTTGCGTTAAATGCTGCTATTGAGGCCGCTAGAGCAGGAGAGCAAGGGCGAGGTTTTGCCGTTGTGGCTGATGAAGTTCGCACTCTTGCAGAGAGAACTCAAAGGTCAACGTCTGAAATCCAGACCATTATAGAACAGCTTCAGGCCGGAACAGAAAATGCCGTCTCTGTGATGAGCCAAGGAAAAACACAAGCTGAACATTGTGTAGCGCAAGCCAGTAAAGCCAATACTGCACTAAAATCAATTACGAATGCTGTAAATTTGATCAATGACATGAACATGCAAATAGCCAGCGCCGCAGAAGAACAAAGTTCAGTGGCTGAGAGCATTAACGAGAATATTATTAATGTTAAACGTATCGCCGAAGAAAACTCACAAGCTTCAACTCAAACCCGCAGTTCAAGTGCTGAAATAGCCCGTTTAGCTGAGCAGTTAAACCAGCTAGTGTCACAATTTAAGGTGTAGGATTTCATTTATCCAGCGAACAACGATATGGATATTGATCGAGTACAATGAGGTTAATTGCTATCAATAGCTGAATGACTTGCTATTGCGTTATGACAGTGCAATATTGTTGTTTTATAAACAAATTGCAGTGAGGTTAATCGTGAATAATCCTTTAGTGACAACTGATTGGTTAGCATTACATCTTGATGATCCTGAGCTTGTGTTACTTGATGCCAGTATGGAAATTGTGCTGGGAAAAGAGCCATTAGTATACGATGAACTTTTCGTTATCCCTGGCGCGTTATCATGCCAAATGGACAAGCTTTTTTTTGATCATCGATCATCACAAACCCATGCAATGCCAACGGCTGAGCAGTTTACTGATGCTGCGCAGTCATTGGGAATAACCCATAACAGCACAGTAGTGATTTACGACAATCAAGGTATTTATTCTGCCCCGCGAGCGTGGTGGACTTTCAAAACTATGGGTTTTGATAAGGTATTTGTACTCGATGGTGGTTTACCACAATGGCAAGCAGAAGGACGAGATACCGTCCGCCAATTCTCATCTGCTACTCACTCAGGCGATATCAAAGGTCGTTTGCAACAACACAAAATGTGTGACACTGAGTTTGTGTTAACCCATCTTGGACATGCCAATGTTGATGTGATTGATGCTCGTGCAGCAGGGCGTTTTAATGGTACCTCACCAGAGCCTAGAGTGGGCATGCGCAGTGGTCATATTCCCGGTTCGCTCAACTTGCCTTTTGCGCAGGTATTAAATGGTTTTAAAATGAAATCGATTCGTGAATTGCATACTATTTTCGCGACCTTAGATACCAGTAATAATGCTCAACGAGTGTTTAGTTGCGGTTCAGGCATTACCGCATGTATTTTGATTTTAGCTTCCTATGTAGCCGGACACCATCAAGCGGTTTTATACGATGGTTCTTGGGCTGTGTGGGGCGGAGATGCAGCTTTACCAATAGAGTAGGGCCAATGTTGCTGTCATTCCGGCATTATTTTTTGAGCCGGAATCCAGCTTTTTTATGGCCTACGGCCACTAACGTCGTGGTGCTTTGCTCATAGCAGAGTAAGAGCAAACCAACTGCTGTTCCCTATTTACTCTTTATAAAAGAATTAGCCCAGCTGCCCTGTAACATTTTCGCTTTTTACAAAACAACAGCTGCGAAAAGGTCGCCATGGGGATTGATCCAGCCTTTGGCTTAGTTTGAGTTCCGCTTCGGCCATCTTATTAATAAATAGTGAAAATACTAACGCTTCCTATGGGAATCTGATGTGAATGGATTCACGAATGTCGTGGATGCTAAAGAACGACATTCCTTCTCGAGAGCGAGCGGGCATCTGATAGACAGGATGTCTGAATACCTAAAGCACATGGTCAATGATGTTCCCGACATCATTATGACATTTCCAATACCCATACAGGTCAGATGTGCGAGAAAGGCCATGTCAGGCTCACGCATTATTCTATAAAGAGTCTTCAACGCACTCAATCAAAATGAAATCGGATGGTTAAAGCAGCAACATAATCTAAAAGCTATGTAGTCCAACGACCTGCAATGAGAGGTATTTGGCGATAATGTTCAGTTAGAGTCTGATTAATCAATATCATCGAGGAATTGAAATTATTTACTTGTGAATAATGAACTTGTTGTGCTAATTTTTTGCCAACTCAACATCATGATGGAATATGAATGCGTTATCTACTGCTCGCTATGCTGCTAACCTTAACCGGTTGTGCAAGCAAACAGCCTCCTTTTAGTCTTGTTATCGATCCTTTACTTCCCAATACCATTAATTATAACGGTGAAATTAACCCAGACAATGTTGCCGCCTTTGAACAAGGTATAGCAAATAGCTCAACTCAAATCACCTCATTGGTTATTACTAGTGGTGGGGGCGATGTGTTTGCTGGAATACGATTAGGTGAATTGGTATATCGGCATAAATTAAAGGTCACAGTCGATAAAGTCTGTGCGTCATCTTGTGCTAATTATGTTGTAACGGCCAGTGATGATGTGACGATAAAACAAGATGCCCTGTTAGGTTGGCATGGTGGGGCGTTACAACCACTATTATACGGCTCGGAAGACTTAAGTAAGTACAGCAAAACTATGGTTGAATATATTTTGCAGTGGGAACAAGCCGAACGTGTATTTTTTGACAAGGTTAAGGTTAATCAAGCTGTCACAGTATTGGGGATGATGCCAGGCTTAAAAGATAAACGAAACACGCCATTATACAGTTATGATCAGCAGACGTTAAAAGCGTTAGGTTTACATATTACTTTTGAAGACAAGCAAGCAACGCTTTCTAAAACCGGCGAAGAAATAGTACAAATATTTAGCTTAAGCCCTGAAGTGTTAGACACTTTACTGATGCAGCATGCTCAAAGGTTGCAGCAATTATAATTGAGTAGCATATTTTATTTTTTCAGCTAATAAGTGTCATGACATCGAATCTGAATCTAAGCAGAAAATTTATATATATTCAGTCAATAGATTGTGAGTCACTTAATCATCGCCATAAAAGCTAATGCATTAAAGGAGATTAAAGTGAATTTAGCCTTATTTGATTTTGATGGCACGATTACGAATGCCGATATGTATAGTAAATTTTTACGTTACTCGACCACAGGTGCTCGATTAATAGTAGGTAATGTGTTGCTCGCTCCTTTTGTGATTATGTATAAATTGGGCATACTTCCTGCCAATAAAATGCGCCCCATTGCCAGTTTTGTCGCTTTTTATCAAAAAGAACACCATGCGCTTGATGCAATAGGATTGGATTTTACCAAACAAGTTATTCCTCAATTCATTCGATCTCACGCACTGGATAAAATTCGCTGGCATAAAGATAACGGCGATCATGTTGTTGTGGTATCTGCATCCATTGATATCTATTTAAAGCATTGGTGTAATGAATTAGGAGTGATGTTGATTTGTAGTGAGTTAGCGGTAAACAATGGCAAATTATCTGGCTTTTATACCTCAGGCGATTGTAGTGAAAAAATGAAATCTAAACGGATCTGTGAACGTTTTAATTTAGATCATTATGATTGTGTTTATGCTTACGGCGATACCGCTGAAGATTTAGATATGTTGAGTATTGCTGATGAGAAATACATGAATTGGGTAAAGGTTAAAGATTAAATTAGACTCATTTTACAATAAGTCGCTAACGCATTGTTGCCCCAAAGTTGGTTAGGCTATGACCTGCGGCCACTAACGTCGTGGTGCTTCGCCCACACCAGACCAAGAGGAAATCAACGACTCTTCCCTCTTTACTCTTTATAACTGAATTAGCACAGCCCCGCAACCTTTTCGCTGCTGTTGTTTTGTAAATAGAGAAAATGTTGCGGG